>CAZJXY010000031.1:0-15602 GCA_964549925.1 uncultured Bdellovibrionales bacterium
CTTTTAGAAGCTACGTTTCAGCATCCGCGAACCGCCGAGCATCTAGCCGAAGATTTATGGAAAGAGTTCATCAACCCATTTGCCACCTCCTTTGCAATCAAAGAATTGGCAAAGTTGATTCGGGATAACGGCTATAACCTTATGCCGGTATTTCGCACTCTAATGAAAGCAAGAGCTCTCTATTCCAACAAATCAAGGTATTCGCTACTTAAGCATCCGATTGAGCTTGTGGTCGGATTTTTACGCACGACTGGTGTGCCGGTTAATTACTGGTATTTAGATAACATTCTTCGAGAAGTCGGACAGCGCGAACTTAGACCAGACACTGTGTTCGGCTGGAACGCAGAGAAGCTCGCCGGCGAATCATACGTCCTTCCCCGCCGCAACGAGTTGCTGATGTTAATGACTCAAAGCGACGAGGAATTTACTGAGTATGGATATGATTTTCACGGACGCTTTCTCTCGGATTTACCGGCTACTACCACTTTAATTGATCGCGTAGCCGAGTGGTTAGATATTCCACTTAATCCCACGCAAAAAGCGAGATTACTGGAATACCTTGATTACGATCTTGAGCCCTGCAACTGGGGCCATCAACAACAGTGTGCAGCTGGACAAAGCTACCTTGGGCAGGGGCAGTTATTCCTAGATCGAAATCAATTTGACCCACATCCCGGTTCTTCCAACTGGAATTATAAGCTGCGGGGGTTAATCGCAATATTAATCACCATGCCGCAATTTGGAGTTAAATAAAGTCTAGAGGCGGAGATAATTATGACTAAGTCACTTAATCGTAGAAATTTCTTAAAATTAGTCAGCGCTGGAACCTGTGGTGCAGCTATCCATCATGTCTTCTCGCCGCTAAACGGAATGCTGGCCTTTGCTGACCCGATCTCGACCTCGGCGCTGACAAGCAACTCGGTGATGGTGATCGTAAACCTTGCCGGAGGGTGCTCTTACAATATCGCCCCCCCGCTTCACAGCACCTATCAAAGTAAGATGCCAACCACTGGAAATGGAAATACCGCTTTGGCTTTAAACAGCGAGCAAGGGCTACATCCTTCCCTAGTAGGCTTGAAAGGAATTTACGATGAGGGCCGCCTAGCGCTGCTGAATCTGGTCGGCTATCCAAACGAAAATAGATCTCACGCCGAGGCCACTGATATTTGGTTGAGTGGATTGACATCTGGGACCTCTAGTATTTCCGGGGGATGGTTGTCTCGTTTGACCTGCCAAATGGGAGGATTTCTCTCCGGAGCGTCCCTTTCCGGCGCTAATACCGGAACAAAGGGTGAGTGTAATCCGATGAAGGCAATTGGCGACCTTAGTAACTTTGGTGAAGACTCGTTCTGGGGCGGAACATACGGCACAAAGTGGTTACGCGACACCAGAGAGGCTGCAATGTCAACCGCCGATACTCCGAAATCCGCCAACGAATCGCTAATCGTTGCGGCAAATCAGAACATGCAAGCGATCATGGCTCAAATTCAAGCCAACACCAACATTACACTTCCGGTTACATTTCCTAACACCGGCTTTGGTAACCGTTGCCGCGATGCAGCAAAGCTAATCGCAGCCGGACCCTCTCTCGGGGTAAGGTTAATCTACATGGAGCGCGGTGGCTTTGACACCCATGCCGATGAGCAGCAGTCTTTAACTGGAAACCTAAATGAGGTGAACGGCGGGCTCACGGCCCTGGCAAATTGCCTAAAGGCGATTGGAAGATGGAACGACGTCGTGGTGATCACGATGAGCGAGTTCTCACGTACCTTTGAAAACGGCTCAAACGGAACAGACCACGGTCACGCCGCACCGATGATTTTGATGGGCGGTTCAGTTATTGGAGGAATTAGAACACCTACCCCCACCCCCGCTGAAACCATTGCCGCTGGTCAATACTACAACGATTCACAAATTCACTTGGATTTTAGAGCCGTGTTTTCCCACGTGATATCGCGCATGGGGTATAATCCGATTATCGTCTTCCCCGAGGCGTATGCAAACACGATCTATTCGAACCTTAATCTGATTGCGTAGCAATCTATGAGAGGCAGGCTTATTCTTTTTCTGGTCGCATCAGCAATGCCTGGGATTGTGGCTGCCTACCCAACTGGTTCTGTGGTAATTGATTTTGGTGATTCATTCTCAAAAACCATTAGCTCTGGATCAATTGATTGCGCATACGTCAATGGATCGTATACTGCCGGGAGAGTACTAGACGCGAGTGGAACCGTTTTTCTCTCATTCACCCAGGATATTAAGAACCTAAAAAAGAAACTAAAGAGCGCTCCAGATAATAAGAAACCTAGCATTCAAAAAAAGATCAAGGCCGCGAAGGCTAAAGCTTCAGAAGGCAACCCCGTCTGTGCGGGCGGTCCAGACACCCTACCATTTCCAACCCCGACACCGGGTGGAGGCGCTCCAAATTTTGATTCTGCTGGAAACGTGACTGAATCCGGAAAAGTTGTATTTGGAATTCCATCCAATTTAAGCGCGAATATTTCAGCCGGATTAGCGGTCTACAACTCGTTTTGTACCGGCTGCCATACCGCCAAATTGAACCGAGATTTCCAAGTTTATCGCGATTCTATTGTGGAGCCTCCCATGCTATATGGCAGTGACGACATCTCAGATGCAATGCTCGCCAACTTAACGGCGTATTTAAATCGATTTCAGATGCCGTAAGATTGTAACCTATTGCTAAAACTAAGCTTAATTCTATACAGTCACTCTCAAGATCGACCGACTATGTACTGAGGGAATTCCGTACCTTAAGTATAGCAGGTAGCAAAATTCAGCTGATGAAGAAAATTCACAATCTCATCTACCCTGCCTGGGATGGCGGGCACACAGAGCGCGGATTGGGGTTTCTCGGGTTCGTGCTTGTGCTTCCGGCGGTTTTCGTAACGGGTCTGGTTGCTTGGGGTGTGCTTGAATTTATTGGTAATATTTCTGCGTTTGAGCGTGCAGCGCTGGAAGCTGCTAATATCTCAACTAATGTCGAACTCAGCGGAGATAGTTGGGTTGGAGGATCTAAGCAGCAGCTGATAAAATACACCGAGAATTTACCGTTATGCAAAAGTACCCAGAACAATAATACAGATTGTTTACCTCAATCCGACCTAACCAGATATTCTTGGAAACCCGGCAGCGCTGGAAGCCCTGGAATCTGGTCAAGCGGAATTGACAACCTTCCCCTACCGTTTGAGCTTTACCAACCAAACCCTATCCTACCAGCTTACAACTCTACCCAGTTTCTTCCGCGTGTTTGCATCCCTGTTTTCTGCGCGAGTCGCGACTTTGGGACAATAACCACGCCTAAGCCTTTAGGAAATACCCGCAGTTGTAGCCAGTACTGTTATTACCTTCCGACAGATCCGGACACCGATGGTGACGGAAAGGGGGATCTTCTCTTTTTTAACCCTAAAGCCGGAAATGACTATATGGTGCTCTCTTCCGGAGCCGGTTACACCCCTTCATCGTTCGACGATCTCTCCCCGGCGCAACCAGGTACGGGAGGCACTGCAAACATACGTCCGCCACTCCCAATCCCCGCTGATTATGACGGAGACGGAATTACCGATCTTGCCTCGCTAATCATGCAAATGGGTGAATATACGATAAAGCTTTCATCTCTCCCGGGAGTACTTGCTCGGGGGATACTTCCACCTTATCTATCGGTCGAATCGAGTGGAGCAAGCTCAAGTACAATTTCCGCAATCTTTGCGGTACCAGGAAACTTCATTAACTCGACTCCTAAACTGCACTCCCAGATTCTTACTTTTAGTTCTTCAGCAACAACCATAGCGAACCCAGGTGGAGGTGATTCAAAAGGAGGCGTTCGACCCTCTGAAAATTTCAATTTGATTGAACCCCTTGTAATAGCTGATCAATCAACTGGGGAGCCTCAATATATTGACCTAACCGGAGTTGGACCAGCAGGCAGCTCTCCTGGCAGCAAAGCTGAATTCAATTTAAGTACGCTCAATGCTGGAAAATTCACCAATATCAACCAAACCGCTACTAACCAACTAAGAACTGCGCCAAAGGACGGGCAATTCTCATTGCCGATCGCAATTGATATAAACTTGGATGGAGTCGATGAATTTGGATGGATTAGCTGGTTTGGGGGGGGGGCTGTGCAACGGGCACTCGGTCTGGAAACTCCGAATCTAATTACGTCCAATAACAGAATAGAACCGCATGATTCCTTGGAATTGACATCTGGAGCGCATAATCAATTTAAAGTTAAATTTTATCCTTTTCATATCGCTTCAAGCTATCAGAACCAAGACGAGGGGCTTTACACGGTAGACCCAATCGCTCGACGGATTTTTAGAGCGGAGCGAACTGGTGATCCACTTGATGTTACCCAGGTCGTGACCAATGTCATAAATTGGAGGAGTAGTATTTTTGACAATATTAGGCTACTAACCGGCGATTACGGAACCGCTATTGATACATTAGCCAACGTTGCTGGCGAGGAAGCTCACGACCAATTTAAGCTACTTTTTCCTACTCAAAATATTTGGAATACTCCAACAATTAGTCAACTGCTAACCACCTTTCCGACTCTCAGCAGTGTCATTACAATGGCCAGAACTCAAGAGAAACCATCAGGACCCAAGCTGGGGAGTCCGTCGGGCGGAGCCTTGACGCCAGGTGCAGTTACCAACGGGAGCTTAAGACTCATCGAGCCAAGGCAGATAAAAGTCGCCCCTGATGGAAAAGGGTACGTAACAGACCAAGCTGGAAGAATCGTACAGCTAAATCGCGGCGACGCCGAGAGTACTCACCCTGAGGTAAACGGTATCGCTAAAACAATTATAGGAAACATCCAAGCGCATGGTCGCAGTTGTTCCGACCCATCGCTTTCGCTTACGAGCGGAGATATTGTACAAGACAATCCCGTTAGCGGAGGTTTTCTCTGCTCAGAATTTGGTCGATACAACTTTAGTCCACTAGCTTTAGAGATTATTCCAAGAGAATCGGTAGCATCAGACGCTTACGGTGTAAGCAGATATGACCTCGTGGTATCGGACGGAAGGACGTTAAAACTTATACGAAACCTTGCCATAGACGGATTAGATAGCGTGGCTTGCAGAAGCGCCGACAACTGCGGCCCTAACGGAGATGTTGGAGAGTCAGTTTTTACGATTGCAGGAAGTTCCACTGCTGCAACAAAATTTAATCCTGATGGTTTAAAAGTTTTGCTTGATCACCCACCGTCCGGAGGTTCCACAGGTATCAAGGCTATAGATTTAGAATTATGTCCGATAGTGAGTATAGCCTACGATCATAAATATTCAAACTCAACGACTCACGGCAATACCCCGCGAGCCGCTATCATCGCGGCGCTAAACTGCAGCGCACAGTGGGGAGGAACGGATTTTGACGCGAGTGGAAATCGAAAGTACTACTACATCGATCGAGACAAGAATATCCTAGATGCCGCTGTGTCTCCCCAGAGAGAGCATTACAAAGCTGGAATGATAGTTAGAATTATCGCAAAAAACAACGCGGGAACCTATACTCCCCAGTTTGAACCGGGAGCACCAAACGAAATTGAGCTAGTCGCCGGAGGACTTTATTCCCAAGTAGATGAAAATCTGGCGACCTTCTCTCACGTATACAAAGACGAAGCTGGAGTCGATTGGTATAAACCTCAGGTTGATCTCGGTATTCCAGATGGGATAGATCATTGGAAATTAAGAGAAGTTTACGTCCTACCCTCGGCGGTAGAAGTTGATCCGGTTGGAAATATCCTCTTTATTCAGCAAAATGCGTCTGCTCCGCATTCAATCGGTAAAGGCAACTTGGCCAGCAGCTATGACAGTACTCTTTATCGAATTAACCAATATCGATATTATCGTAGACAGGACAATGATCGAATTGAAGCGATCACTAGTCCGCTAATGGACTCTGACTTTATTCCTCATGAAACCTCTCATCTTTTTGCTCCATATCGAGATGATCCAGCAGACACCGGCAGCAACTCCCCCTATGTCAAAGATCGCGTAACCCCTCCGGGCTTAACTAAAGCCGCGGCTGTCGGAGCGATTGCTCTTGGACACAAGTATAAAGATGTGTCTGAAATATTTACGAGCTCCGTCTTTGTAAATCCTGATGTAGTAAACGATAGTGGGTACATTACCATAGGCGCTAAAGATCCAGGCATCGGAACATTTTACAAGTTTCTCCAATCTCCAATGGCCGACAGTAGAGTAACGAGAATTATCGAGGACACTGACGGTGACGGATACTCCGATCTTGTCCCATATAAAAGCGGAAACAGTTGGAATGGTCTTGGGAAATATGGAAACGATGATATAGATGGCGATGGGGTTAAAAACGGAGATGAGATGAGCTCTGACGATCGCTCCCCTACCTGTCCGGAGGTTTATGGAAATCCAATTTGTCGTTGGACTGAAATTGTAAAAGCTCCTACGGTCTACCTATTTCGCTTAAAGCGGAACGACTCCGATCCGGAATATTTTAAAGTGCCTACTCGAAGCGGCATGACTTTAGTTAATTTTGTTGAATTTGCTCTAGTTAATTTTGTCAGTGATTTCTTTCCTGGGTTAGGGTCAAGACCTGAGGACATGAACCTTACATTTAATGCAGGGAACGGACCTAGGAACATCGAAAATATTTTATTGACTGCTGAGACCAAAGGTCCCCGCGACCTAGAGAACTTACTCCCCAAATCTGAGGCACATCAGGGCGATGGCCCGACAGTGCTTTTTGGTCCACTTCACATCGTTGCTGGCGGTCCCGACCCTTCGACAACGGGGTTGGGACTGCCTGGAAAGTCGCTTCCCGATGCACGTGGAGGAAGAAATTTCCAATTTCCAAATATCTTAAATTCAAAATTCCCTGATCAGTTAGGATTTAAGTTTGTACGCAGGGTAGCAAAGGCAAAATACGATAGAGATGACGGTGGAAAACCAGTCCCTTCGATAACTCGAAGCGGGGTACTGTGTTATGATTACGAGAGACCGGGACTAGACACCCAAAATCGCCCCTTTGGCTTCAACCAAGACGGTCACAACTTTTTGCATCATTTCGCACACCCCGCGATCTTAGAGAGTGGAGGCTCTCCGAGCAGCGATGTGTTTGATTATGTGGTCGATTGCACCGCGTCTCCACAACCTTTAGGACTAAAAGATCCTTTAGGACCAGAAGATGGAGCTCCGGTGTTTGATAAGGCTCTCACCGAAGCCCTTGTTCTCCAAGTTGATCATAATCAGAAACAATTTGAGAATGGATCATCTAGCTCTGGTGGAATTAGCTCTCTCAACTCTAAAACCGGGGGTGGAGGACCAACAAGTTGGCCAAGAAACGCATTTACTGGGGCTCTGCCCGGGCAACCCGAGAATATTCGTGAGGTCTTAGCACTAAAACTTGAGCGCAGAGAGGATCCATCTAAAAACTTGGCATTTATAAATCGAGATGTGATGTTTGATTCAATTGACACTATGTTCTCATCCGCTGCGCCAATTTCCGGGGAAAGTCCTCACGGCCGAAAACCTGTAAGATTGGCCGTCACCGATCTAGAGAGAGATACTAGCGTCCACGATTATAATTCGCTCGCTGCTCAAGATGCGGCTCGCTATCCTATATCGGATCTCACAAAATCTAAGGAGCTTTCGTTCGACGATAACCCAGACGACACAGTGCCACTTAATAAAGCCGATATGACCTGCAGCTACATCAGACTGGGACAATATGATCCCACAACCTCTGGTTTATATGGCAGCCTGTTCGATGGAGGTCGGGACGAAACCTTAGGCTTCCCGAGAAAAAAGGGCGGGGGATTATGTATCTCTCTGGATACAATTTTTGTACCAGGAATGTACGAAAATTATAAGCGAATACTGGCATACAAGGAAGAGCGGGCAGATCTTGCAGGGGCCAAGCTGCCTTACATCGAGTCCTTGGGTAGTGGGGATTTAGAAACTAACCCGATCATTAAAACATTCCTTAACTCGCTGATCGGTACAGTTAAGCTTGATACGGTTCAGATAATTCCGCCCGGTGGGCAGCTCGACCAGTGCGAGTACGACCCAAATAGGCCAAATAAGGTTTGCATTCATATCCCGGCAGGCCAGTGTACGGTTGGCGCAAAATGCTCAGCTGAGCTTAGCTATCACTTCCCATTTTTAGGCACCCACTTTCGAACTGATAGAACGATTGAGCTTGGCGCGGTGGGAACCCAATACAATCAGCCGCCCCCAACCGCGCCATAAGCGGAAAGTCAAATTAGTTTGACTTCACTTGAGTCCAAATCTCATCGTAGAGCTTGGTGTTTGAACCTAAATCCTGTAAGAACTCAAGCTTCGCCATAATCTCCGGAGTTGGATAAATGGCAGGGTTATTTAGGTCGTCTGGAGTAATAAACTCTTTCGATGCTTTATTCGGGGTAGCGTATTGGTTAAAATTTGAGAGCTTCGCCCCAACCTTAGCCTCTAAGATATAATTGATAAATTTTTCTGCCATCGGGCGATTTGGAGCCTTTGAAGGGATGGCCATGTTATCCATCCAGATCTCACCGCCCTCTTTCGGAACAAAATAGTGAGTCTGCTCATCTTCGCCCATTCCACGAACTGCGTCTCCATTATAGACCACAGCCAAAGTGGCGCTTTTTGCAAGCACCTTGTTCTTTCCGCCGACGCCGCCCTCAAATCCATCAGAGCGTTTTTTTGCATCAATCAAAAGATCACGTGCTTTCTTTAGAATCGCCGGGTCGGTTGTGTTTACGCCATGCCCTAAGTATTTCAATGCTCCACTCATAGACTCGCGCATTGAATCGATCATTACAAACGTTCCCGGCTGCTTTTTGGGGTCAAACAGAAGCGACCAGCTCTCTTCAACTGGCTTATCTCCCTTTCTTACATAGATCCCAACTGTTCCCCACTGATATGGTGCGGTGTACTTATTGCCGGGATCGTAGGGCGGATTTAAAAACTTATCATCCACATTCTTCAAATTTGGAATCTGATCTCGATTTAATGGAGAGATTAAACCACGCGCAACCATAGCTGGGATGATGTAATCCGAAGGCACCACTACGTCATACAGTGCAGTTCCTCCACCTTCCAATTTGGCCATTAAACTCTCATTGTCCTCGTACAAATCCATCGTGACTTTGCAATTAAACTGCTTCTCAAAATCAGTGATAATTTCCGGATCGATGTATTCACTCCAGATGTAGAGATTGAGTTTATTTTCAGCAACCGAGGCTCCAACGAAAATAAAAAGCGACGAAATAATTAGTGCAATTTTTTTAATCATTACTCTCTCCTTGTCTCATTAAAATTATTTTTACTACTTAGCTTGTTTTGACTTTTGCAATAAAGTGGCCGCCACAACCAAAGTCATCGAGATTAAGACCATAATAGTGGAAAGTGCATTTATGTCCGGCGTTATACCACGTTTCACCGAAGAATAAATAAGAATTGGAAGCGTGGTCGAACCTGGTCCTGAGGTAAAAAAGCTGACAACAAAATCATCTAAGCTCATGGTGAAAGCGAGTAATGCTCCAGACATAATCCCGGGGAATAGCAACGGAAGTGTCACGTGCCAAAAAACCCGAAAGTTATTAGCACCCAAATCTCTAGCAGCTTCCTCTACGGCGGGATCCATACCCACCATCCGTGCTCTAACCACAATCGCCACAAACGGAATTTGAAAGGTGATATGCGATAGAATCATGGTTGGAAGCCCAAGATTGAACAGACCAAAGGTATCTCGCATCAAACCGTAAAATAAAACCAGAGCCACGGCCATTAAAATGTCCGGAATGGCGACCGGTATTAACATCAACAGATCGAAAACTGACTTTCCCGGAAACCAAAAACGGCTAAGTCCGTACCCCAATAATGTGCCTAGTACGGTTGAAATAAGCGTGGCAATTCCCGCAAGAATCAAGGTATTTTCCGCAGCGCTCAAGGCCGAGTGATTGGCAAAAAGCACCCCGTACCATTTGGTTGTAAAGCCAGTCCAACCCGCACCAAACCTAGAGAGATTAAATGAGAATACCATTACCACCACTATCGGGGCATACATGAAGAGATACAGAAAAATCGAAACAAGCCAAAGAGGTATGGGAATTCTCTTCATAACATCGCCCCCTTTCCTTCCTTTCCTGAGAAACGGGCATAGACGTAAAGAGCAACCATCAGAAACACCATGCCAAATACCGAGATAGCTGATCCAAAGGGCCAGTCACGACTCGGCCCAAATTGTTGGGCAATCGCATTCCCCAGCATGGCAGTCTTTGCCCCACCTAGTAGGTCTGGAATCACGAAGGTGCCCATTGCGGGGATGAATACTAGGATAATTCCGGCGATCAACCCGGGAGCGACCTGCGGCAAAAGCGCATGATAAAAAACTTTGACCCGATTTGCCCCCAAATCCATGGCGGCTTCAACAATAGTCCAGTCGATCTTTTCCACGGAAGAGTAGAGCGGGAGCACAAGGTAAGGAAGGTAATCGCAAACCATCCCGATATAGACAGCGAATACGCTGGGGTAGAGCCCCTGATCCGAGTCAACTAAGCCAAATAACCTTACTATCTCTGTCACAAAACCAGACGGCGCAAGTAGAATTTGCCAAGCATATGTACGAATTAGCAGATTGGTCCAAAACGGAACCATTACCAAGGTAAGCCCGAGATTC
This sequence comes from uncultured Bdellovibrionales bacterium, assembly GCA_964549925.1. Lineage (GTDB taxonomy): Bacteria > Bdellovibrionota_C > UBA2361 > UBA2361 > J135 > CAZJXY01. The sequence goes on from CAZJXY010000031.1 coordinate 10,681, forward strand.
TTATACCTCCCTGGTAGCCCAGCGATAAAAAAGGCAAGGGGTAGGCCAAGTAACATACAAAGTAGCGTTGTTCCGGCAGCCAGACCCAAGCTTCTCAGGATGATGAAAGGGTATAACGGGTCAAATCCTAAAACCCCGAATCCAATGAAACGCTTATAATTCTCTAATGTTGGTTCAAATAAAATCTCACCGTATCCCCCGCGAGTAAGAAAACTAACCGCAAAGATCATCAGAATTGGGACGAACATAAACAGCGTGACCCATAAGATAGAAGGCCCACTGGTAATGGCAGAGCGTAAAGTCTCCTGGGCCGGGGTCAACTGCTCCCCAAAGGTTGCTCGTCTTGCAGCAGGTTTTCGTTGTGATTCTTCCGCCACCAAATTGCCTAAGTTATTTTAGTCTTCCAAAACTTTTAAGGCTGTGGGAGGGAAATAAGCATAGGCCTTGTCACCGATTTCCAACCCTTGTGAACCAACTAAAGCGTTCATCTTTTCAGCTGAGATTAGCTTTCCCCCTGATTTACTCTGAGACTCGACCATATAATGAGTCTCGGAACCGATATAAATTAGCTCCTTAATCAAAACAGGGAATATGTTTTCGCCAGATTTCTGTTGTTCTGAAAGTGAAACTTTTTCTGGACGAATCGCCACATTAAAACTCTGATTTGAGGCAGCGCCTTTCGGCTCTTTATCAAGCTCAAGTGAAAGTGTACCAATCTCGGTTTCGATCAAGAGAGAACCGGCCTTACGTTCTTTGACCGTAGCGTGTAGGACGTTACTTGAGCCGAGAAAATTGCTCACAAATCTGGTGCGAGGATTCTCATACATCTCCTCCGCAACCCCGAGCTGCTCAATCCGACCCTCGTTTACCACGGCGATCCGATCGCTCATCACTAACGCCTCTTCCTGATCATGGGTCACGCAAATAAACGAGATCCCCAATCTTCTTTGCAGATTCATCAACTCAACCTGAAGCTCTTTTCTGAGCTTTAGATCAAGTGCGCCCAAGGGCTCATCGAGCAGCAATACCTCGGGCTCATTCACCACCGCCCTAGCAAGCGCAACTCTCTGCCTTTGCCCCCCTGACAATTGTGATGGCTTCCTATCCGCGAATTGATTAATTCTTACCATCTCCATTACGCGATCGACTTTAGTTACAATCTCATCTTTGGGAAGCTTCTTCATGCGCAAACCGAAGCTGATATTATCTCGAACGTTTAGATGAGGAAACAACGCGTAAGATTGAAAGACAGTGTTCACGGGTCTTAGATATGCAGGAACATCGGCAACATTTTTTCCGCCGAGCAGCACCTCCCCTTCGGTTGGAAATTCAAACCCAGCGATAATTCTTAATAGGGTTGTCTTGCCGCACCCCGAGGGTCCAAGCAGAGAGAAAAACTCCCCTTTTCTAATTGAGAGAGAGACATTCGAAAGCGCCGTAAAATCCCCGAAGTGTTTGGTGACGTTCCGGACTTCTATTGCGGTCTCATTTGACACAGGATTTGAGGGTTTGTCACTTATCCCCATTTTTTAAGAAGCCATCTCATAAATCGTTTATGCTTCGCCCGGCTGCAATTGACCGCTAGCTTCGCCTAAGGTTTCAGGACCGTGCTCGATGCAGCTCTGCTACGTCTGCGCGCGCTCCTGAGACCTAATTCTCGCTATCGGCAATTTCGCTCGGGCTCGCGTGAAACCGATTTCTGAGATGGCTTCTCTAGTGCTATAGTATGCTGTTGAGATAAAGTCTACAACGAATTATCAACTTGGATTTTAGCTTATGAGCGGCGAGCGTATAACAAAATATTTCAGAGATCGAGCCTACGTCGATGGAAAGTGGGTCGAGGCCGACACAAAAAAAACCATCAGCGTTAAAAACCCGGCAACAGGGGAGACTATCGGCACGCAACCGAACTGCGGACCGGCGGAGACCAATAGAGCGATTGATGCTGCCAAAAGAGCCCTTCCGGCTTGGCGCTCCCTTTCAGCCTTCGAGCGGAGTGAAAAGCTTTATTCTCTTTACTCCTTAATTAAGCAACATCAAGAAGAGTTAGGCCGTTTACTTACGATTGAGCAGGGAAAACCTCTAGCTGAAGCTAAGGGGGAGATAAACTACGGGGCATCTTACATCCTCTGGTACGCCGAGGAAGCAAAACGTGTCTATGGCGATCTATTGCCGTCATCCGCAAGAACGAAACGCATCTCAGTTCTTCGAGAACCTGTCGGAGTATGTGGAGCCATTACTCCTTGGAACTTCCCTCAGTCGATGCTTGCAAGAAAGATGGCACCAGCTCTCGCAGCAGGGTGCACCTTCATCGCTAAACCCGATGATAAGACTCCATACTCGGTACTGGCACTTGCAGCTCTGTGTGAAGAAGCTGGAATTCCTCCTGGAGTATTTAATGTTGTTACAGGAGAAGCTCCGCCGATCGCTAAAGCGTTGATGGATTCCGACATCGTACGGAAGGTTAGCTTCACCGGATCAACCCGGGTCGGTAAGCTGTTAATCGAACAATCCGCCGCTACCCTCAAGAAAATGACATTAGAGCTCGGTGGAAACGCTCCGTTTATCGTATTTGCCGATGCTGATCTGGAGCGTGCGGCCTCTCAGGCGGTTTTTGGGAAATTTAGAAACGCCGGTCAAACTTGCGTTTGCGTGAACCGCTTCGTAGTTGAAAGATCGATCGCTCCTAAATTTTCTGAGCTGCTAATCTCCAATGTAAAGAAACTCAAAGTCGGTAACGGCCTTGAACCGGATGTTACCGTTGGTCCCCTAATTGCTCCGTTTGCTGTAAAAAAAGTCTGTGAACTGATGGATGACGCTGTCTCGCACGGGGCTAAGGTCACTCACGGGAAGAGGCCTGATGAGAGTTCATTGTTCGTACCTCCGATTGTACTTGAAAACGCCTCTCAAAGTATGCGGATTGCTAAGGAAGAGGTTTTTGGTCCACTCGCTGCGATATTTCCATTTGATACAGAGCAAGAAGCCATAAATATGGCCAATGACACCGAGTATGGCCTAGCAAGTTACTTTTACACACGTGACGTAAGTCGAGTGCACCGAGTACAGGAAGCTCTCGAATACGGCATGATCGGAGTAAATGAGAGCGCAATTTCGTCAGCAGAGGTCCCCTTTGGGGGAGTAAAGCACTCAGGCTTTGGACGAGAGGGCGGCAGATACGGCATCGATGAGTACTGCCACATCAAATATGTCTGTCTTGGGATTTAAGACTCCGATTTTGAGCTCGGCAATAAATCAACAAACGCACGCCCCTCCTCCGGCATTCCATCCACTTTGCCGGAAAGAATTGATCTAGCCTCAACCTTTTTACCGTAAAATGCATCATTTGAATCCCAGTCAGGGCGAAGAACTGAGCCTTCAAGTGAAAATCCCGCGAACAGTCCTTTCGAACGAGCGTAAGAATAAATTCCTGTGGTTGTGAAGTCGGTCTTGCCTTCAATGCTTCTTCCCACTGGACCGGCTGCAACCCGTACATCGCCACCCAGCGTAACACTTCCTTCAAGCAACGTATTTATCGCCTCCTTACCGACAAAAACCAACACCAAGTCAGTCGCTTCAGCGCCAAACTGAAATCCGATGCTACTTGAGATTATTGAGATAAAGGCGGGAGAACTCCAGTTTCGCTCCTCGTCACGGCAGCTTACCACTCCATTTCCATATCTACCCCCAGCAATGAAGGCTCCCTTCCAAACCTCTGGCAGCACAGCGATACAGTCGGCTCGTACAAGTAACGGTTCTGGAATGCCACCATCCACTCCATCTACAAGCTTCCTGTACACGTCACTTGCTCGCTCAACTTGATCGACCACTTCCACTCTCGCGTATCGTCCACCATCTCTTTTAGGCGACACGTTTTGTGAGGCGCTGCAACCAATTAATGCCGCAATTAGTGCGACGAATAAGACCCTAGATGAGATTTTAAGGTTCATAGTCTATCTCCTAGTTATTGGGATATGATGAGCAGACCACAGTTTATCGAAGTGGACAACCAAAAACTCTCGATTCTACGATACCGCCTCAACGGCTTGGATATTGGCTTGAACTTCCAGTGAGCCGTTATAAGTGTTGGTGTCAGGCTTGAATACGATATTTACGGTCTTTCCGACAGTAAGCGCCGGATGACTCTTTTGTCTCCAAAATAGACCAGAAATGAAGCGCTTACCGTCACTAAACCCAACCTTTAGATGTTCCCCCTTTAGCACCCTAACATCGCGCACCGTAACCTCCTTTGCGAGTAACTGCGGCGCACTATTGCCGACACCAAATGGAGCAAGCGATCGTAGCTGTTCAATCACTTCAACCGTAAGATCAGTTAAGGAAACATCCGTATCAGCCAGAGCAGATGGCTCGGTTTCAATTCGCTCCAATCGCTTTGCACATTCCTTTTCAAAAGCTTCAGCAAACTGCTCTACCTTCTCTTCCTTAACGGAGAATCCTCCTGCGCCCTCATGCCCGCCGTACTTGATCAGATACATTTTTAGAGAAGACAGAGTTTCAACCACATTAAATCCGCGTATCCCTCGTACCGATCCCTTAAAAACTCCCTCCTGATCCAATCCCATAACGGCCGACGGACGATAAAACCCCTCAACTAGCCGCTGAGCGACTAATCCAATGACACCGGTATGAAAATCCTTGCCCCAGACAACGATTCCGGAAGGTAAGCTCGCATGCTTTGATTTAAATTGCTTAATCGCCTCTTCCTTAATGCGATCTTCGATATCTTTGCGATCTGCGTTCAGGCGATCGAGCTTGCTTGCAATCTTTCTGGCGACATTACTATCCTCAGTAGTCAGAAGCTCTACCACGGTCTCACCGTGCAAAAGTCTGCCCGCTGCATTTAGCCTCGGGCCCATTCCGAACGATACGTGATGACAGGTAACTTTTTGATTAACACTCGCGAC
>CAZJXY010000032.1:0-15576 GCA_964549925.1 uncultured Bdellovibrionales bacterium
GGAATCTTAAATTACCTAAAAGAGCGGCCCAACAGCAATTTTGAGGGCGAATGCTTCGTCTTCGATCGACGAGTTTCAGTCGATCAGGAACTGCTTCCGTCAAAGCTATACGCACTCTGCCACTACTGCGGCGATCCTGGGACTCTGCTGATTAATTGTTCATTCTGCGGGAAACCCTCTAAACTTTGTGAAGAATGCCGCTCTCAGCATCAGCAACCGACATGTTCTAAAAATTGTGACTATCATCTAAAGCGTAAGCACAAAACTCAGGAAGCTGAAGTAACCGACCGAGCTAAGGCAGTAGTGTTGTGATAGGTAAGCTGGTTCCTGGAATTTTTCTACTTCTAGTTGTCGCGCTTAGTTCCGAGTACTTAAGCTCACTGGTAGTGGTGGCCGGAAAGCATCCGCTTGAAGCGAGTGCGCTAGCAGTAATGATCGGCTTGGCGATCAGAAATTCAATAGGAGTAAGCGAGAAATCTAAAGCCGGAGTTGCTAAAGGAGAAAAATTCCTTCTTTGGGGTATTGTACTGCTTGGAGCCGGACTCGATTTTGCTAAAGTCCTTTCGCAAGGCGGAATGATCATTTCGATCACCCTCACAACGATGCTGATCGGATTTTTCCTGATCTATTATCTCGGAAACAAATTTAAGCTCTCCGATCGACTTGCTTTGCTTCTGGCCGCCGGAACAACGATTTGTGGGACTTCCGCCATCGCTATCGTCGCGCCGCTGATCAAATCAAAGGAAGAAGAGACCAGTTACGCCATCGGCACAGTCGCGCTGTGGGGGTTAGTGGCAATCTTACTATATCCTCTATTGGGCAGAGCAGTTCACGCCTCAGACCTTGGATTTGGCGTATTCGCGGGGACAGCGATTCATTCGACACCTCAAGTAGTCGGGGCCGGGTTTATCTATTCCGACTTAGCTGGACAGACAGCTACGACGGTAAAGTTGCTGCGCAATTGTTTTATGGCGCCTCTGGCGCTCTTAGTCGCGTTGTATTGGACCAAAGATCGCGATGCCAGCACAAAAGCTCTGGGAAGGAAGAACTTAGCTCGCGCGTTTCCTTGGTTTTTATTCGGCTATCTGCTCATGGCGATTCTCGCTACATACTCCGTGTTCCCTCCAAAAGTAGTGAGTCTCTGCACTGATCTGGCCAAGTTCTTGGTTATCGTGGCTATGAGTGGCATCGGCTTAAGTACCGATTTAAAAGCCTTTAGGAAGGTCGGTTTCGCTCCGCTTTTGGTTGGTCTGATTGGGGCGATTATATTGGCTGGCATTAGCGCACTGTTAATTACATTTTTACTTTAGGAAGCGATGCCTGAGTTACCGGAAGTTGAAACAGTAAGGCGCAGGCTCGAAAGTTCTTTAAAGGGGAGAAAGATAACTCGAGTAACAGTTCACTGGCCGCGGACAGTCGAAAGACCAAGCAAAGTTGAATTTGAGAGGTCCCTTCCGGGTCACACAATTAAATCGGTAAAGCGCAGGGGTAAGTATCTAGTGATCGAGCTAGCTCCGTGTGCCTACTTATTGGCTCATCTTCGTATGAGCGGCGATTTGATAATTGGAAAACCCGGTACGCTAGTCAGCCGCTGGGTAAGAGCTGAGATTGAATTGGACAAGAAAATATCCTTGCAGTTTGATGACACAAGAAAGTTTGGAAAGTTGTACCTTGTTAAGCAAGCGACGGAAGTAATCGGGAAGCTCGGTCCTGAACCGCTCGATCCCGGGTTTACCGAGCAGAATTTCTATTCAAATTTACACCAGAAAAAAGGTGCGATTAAGCCGCTTCTCTTAAATCAGAGTTTTTTAGCCGGTCTCGGGAATATTTATGTAGTCGAAGCATTATGGCGGGCAAAAATCCACCCGCTAAAACCGGCCAACCGAGTCTCGGAGACGGCCTCTAATCTTCTTTTCAGATCTATCCGTAGAATTTTAAATGAAGCGATTGAAAGTAGCGGTACTGACATCGGTGACGGAGTTTGGGACGCGGGGGGATATCGAACTAGAGTATACGGTCGCGAAGGAAGACCGTGCCAAAGGTGTAAATCATTAATCAAAAGAATCGTAGTCGGACAGCGCGGAACCGAGTTTTGCCCCAGCTGTCAGAAGCGTTAAGCTTTATGTCTCACTGACTCGAAAACTGCCTTCATTTCAGCTACGTAGTGCTCAAGCCCTAGATGATCTTCTACTCGCTTCCTCGCGGCTGCGCCTAATTGCTTTCGGAGCAGCTTGTCCGAGTACAGTCGATTAAGAGCTTCCGACATCGCATCGATATTCGATGGCGGCACAACAACACCACTGATCCCATCCTCAACGATCTCTTTCATCCCGCCGATTGAGGTAACGACCACAGGAACCTGATTGGCCATAGATTCGACAATAGCTCGCGGAACTCCCTCGCGACGAGTCGAAGCCATAACAGAAACGTCAGATAGCTTTAAAATATCGGGGATATCCCGACGAAACCCGAGCGCATGAAATCTTTCTCCTAGGGCCGATCGATTTGCAATTCGATTTATAAACTTTGGATTTCCCTCTCCCACTAAAACTAGCTGAATCGGCACTCGATCTTTAAGCTTTGAAACCGCAGAAGCAAGAATATCGACGCCTTTTAGTGCACGTAGATTCGCAACCATAACTACGACAAAATCATTTTCGTTTAGTCCAAGCTGAGAACGTGTCAGTATTCCCTTAGGGCGATACCACGATAAATCATGGCCCTTGTACACCCGACGAAGTTTTGAGTCCGGAATGTTAAGACTGAGAAGATAATCTCGTACTGCATCACAATTACAAACAATTGCACTTACCCTAGGATTTCTATGTGTAAGCAACACAGTTGGGTTCAATAGACTCAAATTCCCCAAAGTTCCGCGGTATGTCACAAGAGCGATATTCATTCCGCGCGAGGCTCGCAATGCAGCTGCCAATCCGCGGTTCGCGGGCGCATAGATTAAGTCTACCGGACGGTTTTTAATGATCGATCTAATTTCACGGGAAGCCTTGAAGTCTAAGCGGTGCGCGATATGCAAAGCGGTAACACGGATCCCCTCATTCCGAAGTTCTTCAATCGCCGGATCCTTCGGGTCTAGTACTAGCTCAACCTCGACTCCTTGCCTAAAAAGTAAGGTGTAGAGACCTCGCTCAGAGCGATCACTGACCGCATTAATTATTAAAATCCGCATCTTAGAGTCTGACATTTAGCCCCTAATATGTGTCATAACATACACAGTTATGTCTAGATTTCGTCGATCAAAAAAGAGATCTGACTCCAGCGAGACCAAAGAAACTCCAGGTGGTCCGCTTTTCTATATTTCGATGATAGCGCTCCTTATAATCGGGACCAGCAATACGCTCTACCTTTTTGATCTCTGGGACGATGCCGCACGGGAACGCGCCTACAACTTCGTTTTCGGAATTATCTGTGGCATAGCATTCGCCTCACTTTTTATTCGCAACCATTTATCGGTGCTGGTGCACGAGTTAAAACATGCTGTTATCTCCGGCTTGGCGGGGAACAGATTCAAGGGTTTAAAAATCGGCCGTGAATCGGGGCATTTCAAATATGCCTACAGTAAAGAGAGTGCCCATCACAACGCCACGATTTCGTTAGCTCCATATTGGCTGCCGATTTTCACGTTCCCGCTATTTTTCTTCGGATATAACGACTTTGTCCCATTTGACTCTTTAGTAATATTAGTTGGTATCGGATATGGCGCCGATTTGTGCTGCGGAATAAGGGACATCGCCCCCCATCAGACTGACTTGACGGAAATCCGCGGAGGATTTTGGATCTCTATTTTCTACCTTTTACTGATGCACATTGTCATATTTACCTTTATCGTAGCTTGGGTATACCAAGGGTCATTGGGGCTCAGATATATGTTCTACGGACTTTGGAATACGGCTATGGGATTTGCGGTTAATTTCTACAATCGCTAGAGTGTATCGAGTGAAGCGTTGGGATAATCAAAGCACGGATGAACTAATCGACTGCATTCTATGCTTTAAAACTACGCGTGAATTGAAGCGTTTCTTAAGAGATCTCTTGACCGAGCAAGAGATTTTGGAGTTCGGAAGACGGTGGAAAGCGGCTCGCATGTTAGATCAGCGCATCCCCTACGCGAAGATAGAAAAAGAGACTGGTCTTAGCTCTGCAACTATCGCGCGGATCTCAAAATGGCTAAACAAGGGCACAGGCGGGTATAGTCTCGCCTTAAAGCGCTTGGAACACTCACCCAAAAACTGAAAGAACTTCCTTAGCTAATATGCATATTATAGTATTACTATAATATAAGCAAGTATTAGTCTATTAGCTAGGCTGCTATGGAAGTAAGAGCGTATGAGAGTCCCAGCGCTGCGAAGCCGAGACCTTTCCCCAAACTAGCTGGGGCGCTTCTCGGTGTCGCTACACTCCTGCCAGGATGCATTCGATTCGGTGAACCCGAGCAATTGAGCGCCGATAGTTCGGAAAGTACCTCGAGACAAGAAATTAAACTTGATCACTCTACTCTGCCGGTTATTACTCCGGCTGACATTAAATCAGATCAAATGCCCAGCAGCCGATCATCAATCCAGGAAGAAGAAAGTACGCCACGTATTTTAAGAGGCCGGGGACTTGATCAAAAGATCGCAGAAGTTCAAGTTTCCGAAGTTGAATATCGCGGATACGCCTTCAAAAATTCTCCTGTAGACTCCACCGTAGATCTGACAGAAACGTATTTCCAAAAGCACCTAACACCAAGTGATCCTATAGTTAAACGGTTAGCCGAACTATTGAGCAGCGGAGCAAAATCAAAGGAACATGCGGCAAACCATCTGCTTACCTGGGTTAGAGAAAATATTACCTATGCCAAGGATCAAAAAGACTACCATCAGTATCCAGTCGAGACACTTTACCTTGGCCAAGGTGATGGAGAGGATGCAGCATACCTCTACACTTCTATGTTGCAGTCAATCGGCATCGAGAGCCTTTTGGTTCGACTAAATGACCATATTGCTGTCGGAGTTGCGGGGGACTTTAGCGGCTCCCACTATCACACCAGGGGGAAGGAATTTTTCTTCGCGGAACCGGCTGCTAATTCAGAACTCACAGCCAAGGTTGGGTTCAAAGTAGGGGTAGCACCGACAAAGTATGAGGATCAAGATGCCAAACTGTATGAATCTGAAGTAGATGCTATTTTCCAGTTTAACGATGCGATGAAAAAGCGCTGGGAGATGCAAATTCCCCATCAAATCTTAAATCGTTACGCCGCTCAGACTACGCAACGCTGCTGCGCTCCACTTTACGATGCTGAAGGACACTGGGCTTTTGTAACTGAAGACGATCCTACGATTAGAATGATCGCTGAGAAAATTACTAATGGACTAAGCTCCAACGAGGACAAAGCGCAAGCCCTTTTGGATTTTGTTCATGAGCATGTACAGTACCGGAGAGACCCAGAACACAACTTGATCAGCGATTACTGGCAATTTCCGGTTGAAACGATATCCGAACGCTTAGGAGATTGTGAGGATTCAAGCTATCTTTACGCTTCCCTATGCCGCTCACTAGGTATCGAATGTTGCTTAATCACGTTTGAAGGCCACATCGCTGTGGGGGTTGCTGGTAAGTTTGCGGGATGTAAAGTGCAGAAAGATGGAACTACTTACTATCTGGCCGAAACAACTGATGACGGAGCCCTGATCGGAGAATATTCTGATAAAGAATCAACTACTTGCTATGTGTTAACCAGGCCGAAGGATTCCCCTGATAGTCCAATGACTGTAGCCCAAAATTCAAGTCCTTAAAGCAAGAACACGGGATCATTATATTTAATTAGAGTGAAATTTTCACTCTTTTATGTTCTTCAGACAACTTTAGAACTCATAACAGATCGCAGAGACTGTCGCTTTGGCGGTCTCGCTTGGACCGCATCTCCGTAGTGCAGTTTGAGTCACAGGTTAAGCTTTTGCCGTTAATGGAGGTTATATATGTTCAGAAAGATTATTACACTAACTACTTTGGCCTACCTTATTCCCGCGACTTCGTTGGCTGAAGTTTACCGCGTCACGGTGCGTGACATCGGATGCGGTCAATCACGGCAGCTACAGATTCAGCTGCCAGTCAACTTAAACGTGAGCGAACTTAGAATTAGCGCCACGGCGGGAATGGTCAGCGATTTCTGCGCTTCGAATACCGGGAACGGCACAGCTACAGCAACCGGCCTAATCAATTACTCCGTCGCTCCTCAAATTAATCTGAGCTCGGGAACACTTCAACCACTTTCGGTCGTAACAAGCGTTCCGATCAGCATCGAGGGGCTTCAACCTGGCGAATCAGAGTGTACTGAAGAAAAGACCAGGGCTCGAACAGTTCAGCCATACATAAATTGGTCAAATTTTCTTGAAGCTGGGCATACCTATTTGGGGCAGGTTCAAGTTAATTGTACAAGCAGTGGCTCAATCGATAACGGAAATGGAATGCACCAATTAAGTGGGCAGGCATCACTGCAGTTGGTATTTGAAGATCGCCAGTAAATCAAGGAGAATTCATTCTCCCTAGGAACTCTTCCTGGGGAGACTGTTTTTCCAAGAGGCAGATTCAATATCCAATCCGAGCGACCGTAAAGTGCCCAGAGCTATAATGGATGTGCAAGAATTTTGCTGATCCGCAATTGAAAATCCGATCAGCCTGGTTGCTAATCTTTATTCTCTAGAGGAGAGAGCACTTGCCACGTACACTTGCCCTTTTCGCAAATTATCGGCGCCCCCTTGGCAGAACCACAATCAACGTCACATGGGGTACATTTCATTTTATACTCCTCAAACGAACGTCGTATCACTTGATCATTCCCTTTATTGATCACCGTAGCGCAGGCTGCAACACATGGGAGACTAATCTCTGTACAGTCTGAGGAGACGTCACATGAGCGCGCTTTCTCAATTTGGGCTTGGAGGCGTCGAACCAACTCCTCACAATTTTCTGATTCCGCAAAACTCAACTCTGAGAAACTCATCAAGGAAAATAGTAATGTCAGGGAGAGGATAAGGCCTCTTTTGAATGTAATCATGCAAGAAACTATAAACTGATAAGGATTAACAGTTAAGGCACGAGCTTACCAACAAATTCGCCCTGTGTCTGCAGGTCCGTGCGACTTTGTCTTTCAACCGCCCGAGACATGACCTAGCGGCGAATCAACGGGGCCCTGGTTGTTTACCCGTTCTCTTCCAGTGATTTCTCATTCAAACGAGCGTCGACAGCCGCCTTAAGAAATTGCTCCGCTAAACCGCCACGTGGTTCCTTAACTTGAGCGCTTGCCGCTGCATCGAGGCACAGGTCCTTTAGTTCGCGCGCAATTTCAACAGAAGCTGGTGGGGCGCCGACCAAGACCAGACTTTGCCCGCTCCGCAAAGGGGGAGACCCGAAAGGACTATCAAGATATATCCGAGGTGCAGATATAAGATCACGAACTGTAAACTGAACCCTTGTATCTAAATTTGCATCCGGCATGATTCTGTCCTCGTAAATTCGCTAGAACTGTGATGGGTTAGAAATTTGATAACGCTACCTATGCGGGAGGCGACAAACCAGTTTCTTACCCATCACGGTATCTGCCCCAGAGATCTATTAAAAATTACGTAATCCCCACTTATACCGACGATTATGTCAGCAATTCCCGGAAATCCGATGCTCCTGGGAATTATTCCCAGGAGCATGTTACTTCCAGCAATATTACTCTAATAACATCCTCTGAAAGATCAAATAGCGACCTATTCCTAGGGAGTAGTTTCCTGTTACGAGCAGGGTCTGCTTCGGACTAGATGGCCGCTATATGACTACTTAAGGGAGTGGTCTGATCTTTTTTTGGGAGGGTGTAATGTTAGGCGCAAGATCAGTAACTTGTTACTCAATTTTTTCTCTGGCACTGTCAACTTTTCTTCTCACCAATACCGCTATTGCACAATTTGGGCCAAGCCCAGAGTGCGCAGGAGATGAAATTGGTGGAGTGGTCTACAGGGACTACAACTATTCCGGTTCAAGGGAAGTAACGGAACCAGGAACGGCAGGAGTTACTGTTCAGGCATTCAATACCTCTGGTGCCCTGGTGGCATCAACACTCACTGATCTGGACGGCGCCTATAAGCTGCAAGCCAATGGGGCTGTACGAGTTGAATTTCTCGGTCTGGGCAATAGCGTGGGAAGCGGGCCCGCAGGAAATCAGTCGCGTACCACCGTCAGCTTCACTTCCGCCCCTGATTGCAACGTTAATCTTGCGGTCACCAACCCAGCGGAATACTGCCAAGAGAATCCAAACGTGGCTATTCCATGTTACATCAGTGGCGATCCGTTGCTCCCAGAAGGCGATTCCGGATTAGGAAGCGCTTTCGTTAGATTTCCATACAATGCATCTGGCGATCCGCAGGCCGGAACCGGGCCACAACCTGAGCATCTTGCCCTCTCCGCACAGATTGGTTCGACCTGGGGTGTAGCCTATCAACGCTCCTCGAAGAAGTTATTTACCTCAGCCGTATTGAAGCGACACGCTGGCCTAGGACCACTCGGTACCGGTGGAATTTATCAAATCGATCTTAATACGGTGCCACCAACAGTTAGTAATTTCATTGATCTAAAGAGTGTTGGAATAGATACGGGAGTGGACCCAAGAGATCTTCCGGGAGATCCTGGACTGCCTGGGAGCCGTAGTGCAAGGAGCCAAGACCCGAATGCGTTCGGTGCGGTGGGTCATACCGGCCTCGGCGATATCGATATCTCCGAAGATGAGAACACTCTCTGGGTAATTAATCTGTTTGATCGCAAATTGTATAAACTTAATATCGGTGTTCCGGCTGAAACTCCCCAATCAGAAGACATTGACTCGATTCAGATTCCAAATCCAGGGTGCTCCAACGATGACTATGCTCCATGGGCGCTGGCAGTAAAAGACGGCGCAACCTATGTGGGAGTAGTTTGTACTGCCGAGACATCCCAAAACCCGGAAGACCTGCATGCTTATATCCTAAAGTTGCAGAACAATTCGTTCACCACAGTATTTGATTTTAGTTTAGACTACACTAAGGGATACAGCGCTGCTCCGGTTTTTCAGTCTAAACCGGGTAATGGACGAGAATTTCTCTGGAATCCTTGGGCGAGAGAAATGAGTGATATCTACAGCAATTCATTTAGATTCGCGCATATCGGATACCCGCAACCGATCCTGACTAATATCGAGTTCGATAAAGATGGATCGATGATATTAGGATTCATGGATCGCAGCGGAAATCAATTTGCCATGCAACAAGCTGCTCCTCACAATCCGGACTCGACTATCGGCTTTGCAAGCGGCGGCGATTTATTACGCGCTTGTGCAATTGGATCTAATATTTGGGTCCTAGAAAACAACGGCGCCTGCCCAACTTCAGGACCAACACCAGGAGCAAATAACGGACAAGGTCCAGGGGGCGGAGAGTATTACGCCCAAGACTATATCCGTCTTAATTTTCAAGGAAATGTAATAGACGTACACCAAGAGACCGCGCTCGGAGGGCTGGTCTATAAGCCCGGAGAAGCGGAGGTCTTAGCTTCATTCTTTGATGTACTTACCCTTATCGATGGTGGGGTAAGAGCAATCAACAATGACACCGGTGATTACGTTCGTGGATATCAGATCTATGACCGCTCAGTGCTCGGTACCTTTGGAAAAGCGGTCGGTCTGGGAGACATGGAGCTGTTATGTGACAACGCTCCCTGTGAGATCGGGAATCGGGTGTGGTTGGATGAAGATGGTGATGGTTCTCAGGACGCCGGCGAATTGGGAATTCCAGGCGTGACTGTTAACCTTTACGACCAATCCACGAACAATTTTATCTCTAGCACTACAACCAACGATTCAGGTGAATATCTATTCAACGCGGAAAATGGGCTTGAGTGCGGCAAATCATACAAAATAAGATTAAACAGCGATGCCGATTACTCAAATTCCGGTGCTCTGCATGCATTGATTCTTACCTCTGCGAACGCAGATCAGGATCAACGGGATTCGGATGCTATTTTGGAGGATGGCTTTGGAACTATCTCGGTAACTACTGCCGAGAGAGGCGAGAGCAACCATACTTATGATATCGGGTTCACCGTGCCGCAATGCGTTTTCCAGGATTTAACGGACACGAATGCAACAATTGATGGTTCTTCAGTTGAGTTAGAGAAATTAGTGAAAAATGCGATAAAGACAAGAAGCTCCGTGCTAAGCCAAAAGTACGGCTCAAGCTGTCCGCTGCTAAGTAAAAAGCGCGAACTAAAGCTTTTAGAGAGAGCTAGTGCCTTACATATCTCGGCTTGGACATCTGTCTGGAGTCTGGGAAGTGAAGCCACCGATTGCGGTGATGTGTTAAGTGCAGCATGTGTTTCAACTGATATCTCTGGAACACTAGGCTTGCTGAGTGCCGACATCGAAGAGTTGTATGGTTTAGTTGGTGAAGCCTTTAAAGGATGCAACGTAAGTGATCGCAAGAAGCGAAAGATCGAAAAGCGCGCGCTGAGCCAAGTCAAGATAGTTCGAAGTGGGATCGACGGACTAGAAGCCCTAAACCCGTTCGTAACTTGTCCAAGCAGCTTTTAATTGACTTCGGGCCCTGCGCTCACGGCCTTAACGTTCGAATTTTACCGTGAACGTATCGGCATCGGAGTTTCCGGCCGAGTCCGTAAAGGTAGCTGTGACTGTGCCGGTAAAAGACTCAATCTTTCGCCCCTTTTTTGAATTGAGACCGCTTAGAGCCTCAGCCGAAAGAGAAATGGTCAGGGTGTCTCTCCCAGCGTCATCGATTGATCCACTACCTGTCCCGATCACGACTTGATCGGCCAGGGTCAATCCTAGCTTCTTTGCGATTTTGCGATTTACCGAAAGCTCAGCCGTTATACTTCCATCTTCAGAACCGCTGTAATTAAGGGAATACCCAGAATTTTTCAGCGCTTTAATCTTTCTGCTATCGGCACCGGAAATCAACACTTGGGGCGCGACTAAATCAGCAGTGGAGATCGCAATGTCAGTAACAATCTCACCGGCAGCTATGGTTCCAATTAATGAGGCTGCTCCGCCGGCTAAATCCACGGCATAAAGTTTAGACTCAGTCTCACTACTCAAAGTCGCTACCAAGAGCCCAAGTTGACTGGAGTTACTTTTAGCGATGGCGGTGTCCAAGCCAGCATTTGTAAACCCAGTTCCAATCCCCAGCGAACCGAGAGAGTATACAGTTCCGGTATTAACCGATGGACTTTCATTATTCGGACCACCAATCCTCACCAGAATCCCCTGCGAGGAATCAATCCCGAGTAATGTTGTAACTGTAGTGGCGCTAGAATTATTGACATACCCAACAGCATTTATATTTGGATTTGCTCCGAAATTCGCATCATTGGTCTCATATGCCAGCGTTGTGTCTTGCGCCGCCACCGCACCGGTATTTGGATTCAAGCGAACATTTTGATCACTTGCGGTTACAACTCGCAACCGATCGGCTACCGGATTAAAATCGATTCCTGTCGCACCGCTAAGTGTAACGGAAAACGGCACACTTCCGACTTCCGAAACCACCCCGGTGCTGGTATCAACCGTGTACAATCGACTAGTACTACCGACTAAATATAACTGGTCAGTCGCGGGTCTAAAATCCATTCCCAAAATGGTCTCCCCACCCTGCAAACCGGAGAGTGCAACAGTTGTTTTGATGGTGTCGGGCTGGTCATGCGCAAAGCTTATCAGGTTCCCGCCCACCGTGGTTGCATAAACCGTTAGGTCAGTCTCAGCCAGGGCTTTGGTCGTCAGCATAGGCAGCATCACGAATAGCAGTATTATTGAGCGGACGATCCTAAAGTTCATAACTCCTCACCTCTTAATGATTGATACCGGTAAAGAACAACTTCCCGAGAAAGTAAACTACTATTACCAAGCCTCCCGCAATATCGAAGCAAAGTCCAATTTTTCTCATCGCCTTTGCCGGCACTTTCCCAGTGCCGTACACAATAGCGTTAGGCGGGGTCGACACAGGCAACATAAATCCAAAGCTTGCCGCAAACGTAGCTGCTAACACTAAACTCAAAGTCACTTCGCTAGAAAGTCCTTGATCGCTCGTTGCCCCTAAGATAAGCGGGATCAATATTGCAGCCGCAGCGGTATTTGAAGCAAATTCCGACAAACTAATCGCCACTATCACTAAACCAACACCTAGCAATAAAAGAGAGCCAGTGCCTGTTGAGAAAAGATAGGAACTAATGTCCTTAGCTGCGCCGCTTTTCTCAAGTAACAATCCAAGAGTAAGACCGCCGCCAAATAGCATCAACGTTCCCCACTCCAAATCTCCGGTCTCGGACCAATGTAAATTTCTTTTATCCAATTCGCCATCATGAACCGGCAAAAAGAAGGTAATTAACCCTCCCAACATTCCAACCACACTCATCGACAGCCGATCATTTAAAAGTATAAATATTTTGTCTTCCGGAAAAATTGCCGAAAATAGCGGCGGAAAAATCCAAAGGGCAATTACACCAAGGAATATTAAGGCAATTTGAAGCTCCCCCGATTTCAATGGACCAAGAGCCGCGAGCGATTCATTAAACTGCTCCTTAAGTTTAGGAAATCGCAGCTTTCGAAGAGGAAAGACCAAATGAAATATCAAAAACATCACGACCAGCATAACCAAAGAAATTGGAAAACCAATTAAAAGCCAGTCCGTAAATGATATTGAGATGCCGTGCTGAGAGAGCAATTTAAGCGCTATCAAATTTGGAGGTGAACCCACAGGCGTAGCTAAACCGCCAATGCTTGCAGCAAATGCGATACTCAAAAGTAATCGCACGCTAATCGCATTTTTTGTGACCGGATCCTCAATCTCACGCTCTAAGCTCGATATTATCCCCAGAGCCACCGCGCACATTATGGCTGTTGCAGAAGTATTCGAGATCCACATGCTCAAGCTAAAACTCGCTAGGGCAACGACTAAATTTATGCTAAAAAAGGAGTTCCCGGGCATACATCGCCCCAGTAGAAAATAGGCCAGACGCTTGTCGAATCTGTGCTTCTCCATCGATCTCCCCATCAAGAAGCACCCGAGAAACAAAAATAGAATATCACTTCCAAAGGCATCGAAGGCGGAACTGGCTGGCATGGCACCGTAAATTACAGCTAGTACCGGAACGAGAAGTCCGGTTACGGCCAATGGCAAGGCTTCTGTAACCCAGAGACAGATCACCGTCAAAAAAATCGAAAGCACGGCCGCATGAGGGAATCCAAACGAGAAGCAAATAAGCGGCGGGCAAAATAAAAAAAATAGCAGCTGGTAATCTAGCGGGATCGATTTTCTGGTCATACTAGTTTCTGATCGCACAGCGCTCAGGGTATCTTAACGTACTTAATCTTTACCACCTCAATCTCTTGCTCGCCCTTCGGAGAATTAAACGTAAGGCTATCCCCCTCTTTTGATTTCAAAAGTGCGTTGGCAAGGGGGGAACGCCAGCTGATCTTTCCCTTATATACATCTACCTCGTCTACCCCTACGATTGAATAGGTCTTCTCCTGATCATCTTCATTCCGGATAGTAACTGTCGCGCCAAATCGCACCTGGTCGGACTTTACTGTCTGTGGATCGATTACCTCAGCAGCTTCCAACCGTTTGATTAAAAACTCGACCCGTCTATCAATCTGACGCAGGCGCCGCTTCCCGTAAGTGTAGTCCGCGTTTTCGGAACGATCGCCGTTGGAAGCAGCCCAGGCAACTGTCTCAACTACCTTGGGACGTTCATCATATTTAAGGCGTCTTAGCTCTTCTTGAAGCTTAGCTGCGCCGTCAGGTGTAATGTAATTTTTTGAACCGGGAGGAAGCGTGGCTTCAGCAGACACCGGCTCCTCGGTGTGATCATCCTTATCGTCATCTTCTTTGGTAAATGCCTTGTTCATTTAATCTGTACTCAATATTGAACGTTGCTGGAGCCTTGCCCGGTTTAACTGCTTAAGCGGCGGCGCATAGCTCCTTGCCATAATTCAACCAACGCGGATTTGTAAGAGTGCGTAACAAAATGAACTTCGTGGCGAGCCGAGCGAGATATAGGCCGAAACGAGGTCATTTTGATACGCACTCTAAGTATATCCGAACGCATGCTGGCGGCACAGATCTATCATACTCTAAAGATCGAATGAACTTAATCGGCCTTAATTCACGCTCCGAACGCCGATATCGCTCAAATACCGGCCTAATTAGCCCTGAGGGCTTAAGTCCCGCGTCAAGATAATCCCACTGCCAGTTACCGATTTGGCAGCTTCAAACACTTGCGCTATGCGCGCTAGAAAGTCTTAAAACCCCCTATTAACTCAGCTATTAGTGAATTTCCTCGAGGATTTTCGCAGCCACTAATTTTCGGCTGGGTTTTTATTTTCGGTAATGCCTAATTACCGATTGAAGTCCAATTACCGTGCTTGAATGCCACCATCCTTTCAACTTTTCGCAAAATCTGCTACTTATTTTGACATGCTAGATCACGAGAATAACCACGGAAGTTCCGCTGCGTCGACACCAGAGTCAAGATCAGCTATTCCCTCAACACTACGCGATTTTTTGGTAACTAAAGTCGGCTCGGTTATTACGCTGCATTTCCATGACCCTCGATACGCATCATTTCAAGGGACATTGGTAGAGTTTGATCCAATTGCCAGTCGAGGATCTTTGCAAAACCCTCTCGTGCAAATGCATCGGAGGTTTCGAGTAACTGAGATCGCATCGGTCGATGACGGCTCGCCAAATAACTCGGTTAGCGCTCCGGAGGTTTCTACCGAACGCAGCGTGCCCTCGCACTCAGGAGAGAAACAAAGCCAAGGAGCCTCTCTCCCGAGTATTGTTGCAGAAACTCCAAATGGGATTGTCGTCCCAGATACAAAGCCTTCCAACGCCAGTCCAGTCGTGGGCGAGCTTTCAAGTGCAGTTATAGGTCCGACACTAAGAGAGTTTGCGCAGCAAATAACTCGACCCAGGGAACCTCGAGAACGGTCACCCCGATTCGGCAACTTGGAGATTGAAACTTCTAGAACTCAGCTCAAAGTAATTCATCAGTCACTATCTGAGAAAGAGCGCGGCTTCGAAATATTCTCGGGCGAGGAATTGATCCGGCTGCATCGCAGGGTTCCTATCCTTAATGTGGAGCTAGAGAAGGTTCCTCGTGCTCAGCGTATGAAGAGTTCAGAGATCTGTGATGTACTTCTGGCAGGCTTTGAGCACTCTCGACCGATCATTTTTGATCGCGTAACTCTCTGGTTTAAAGCAGGTGTTAAGATTTCTGGGGTCATGACATGTACACCAGAGTGTAACATAGCCACAGTCTATAACTACTCCGCCCCCGTTTCACTGAAATTCAATCCGAAAGTAGACCTTGATAGAATCGAAATCGGTTAAGCACCTAACCCTGCAAATTATCTAAACACACAAAACATCCCCATGGCTGATAGCATCTCGGTAAGCCAGTTAACCTTCTCCTCCGGAGATGTCTTCAAAAAATTGACCATATTCTCGACCTGCTCCCGATTAAATCCAGGCGGTGGACTGACCGATAACG
>CAZJXY010000033.1:0-15201 GCA_964549925.1 uncultured Bdellovibrionales bacterium
ATTTAGCGAAAGAGAGAGGCCACCAGGCAGTGCCAATTCCAGATCTGGATCGTTCGGATCATTTGAGTTAAGCCCAAAGAGATCGGTGATAGTGCGCGAGATAGAATCCATCCCTCTACCCGCGAATTCACCTAGCCTTTCAGAAAGCTCCTCGATTTTTAACTGAGCCCCTTTAAATAGCTCCGTGCCCCGACTCATGTCTTTCTTCTCCAATACGCTCCACACGCTCTCCGTTCTATAAGAGGAGAAAGTATCACAAACGGTATTCTATCGCTAACTACTTGCAACTATTACAGTAAATGAATCAATTCAGAGCGAAGCTTCTCCAACTTGCCCTCAAAGAAAAATCCGGCCGCGCTTTTATGTCCACCCCCGCCGAATTTTTTTGCTATCGCTCCAAGGTCGGCACCATCCCCTTTGCCCCGAAGACTCACTCGCCACTTTGAACTTGAGCCAACTTTCTGTTCACGACAGAGCACCGCTATCTCTACACCCTCGACACATCTTGCTTCTTCCACTACCGGATCTAAATCATCCGGATGAGCTCGACTCTTCTCTAATTCATCCAACGAGCATGTTACCCATGCAATCTTTCCACTTTCAATGAAGTCCACTTTTGATAATAGAGCACTTTGTAACAGAGTTGCCTCTTTAGATTTACGCTCGAACAAATTGGTAGAAATATTACGCAGGTTAGCTCCTGCCTCACAAAGCTCAGCTGCAACTCGTAATGTCGTCGGACTAGTATTTGAGTATCTAAAAGATCCCGTATCCGATACAATTCCGGTTAAAAGCGCTGTCGCCAAATCCGGATCGGGCCTGACTGCCATTGCTCGCATTAGATTAAACAACACCTCACAACATGAACTAGCCGACTGATCCACCAAATTTATCGATCCGAAGTTCGTATTGGTACGGTGATGGTCTATGTTTATAACTTTCTTATGGGACTTTATCCTCGATAAAAACAGATCTCCGACTCGATCTATCGTAGCAGAATCTAATACTACTATTGCATCGAACGGATTCGACGGAATGGCATCTAGTATTTCCGCGGCACCAGGGATGAAGAAGTAGCGAGGGTCAATTTGATTAAAATTGACAGTGAAGCACTGCACCCCTTTATACTTTAGGAGGAAAGCCGCACCAGTTGTCGAAGAAATCGCGTCCGGATCGGGATTATAATGCGAGACTAAGAGTGCAGATTTCACTCCTTCTATCGCCTGAACCACTTTTTGATACTGAGCGTCCATCAATCCTTCACTTTTTATTAGTTGCCCGCTCTAACGCTTTTTCGGCCTCAGGCGTGGCTATCCTTCTCAATGCATACGCAGCTGAACTCTGAACACCTACATTAGGATCATAGAGCAATCTTATTAAATCCGGAACTGCCCGATCGGCTTTAGGAGAGCCACAACTTCCAAGCTCAAGCGCGGCGTTGTTTCTAATTTTAGGATCGGGGCTGCGTAGTTGCTTAATATAATTCGGGACCTCTTTATCATTGCAACATCCAACCAAAGCAAAGTGAGTTAGTAGGACAGTTAAAAACCCTAATCGTTTGAGGAGGATATCGGATTTGTTGGAGGCCACAAGGGGAGAGTAGCTACGTTAGATTACGAATGCAATCCGAATTATAATCGTTATTGTTTTTAAGCTGTAGTGAAATGAGTATCGATTATTCCCGACTTGCCACGAGTGACCAATCACCAGATGATTTTACAGGTCAGTCGCTCCCTAGTAATGCCGCTGAATCTTTCAATCTCAGTGAACTTATCGATCGCCCAGAATATGATTTATTAGTGTCACTTCTAAAGAGAGCCTATTCCGGCGAAAAAGCTGCTGCCTTTGCCTATCAAGGACACGCGAAGTCAGTATCAGATCAAGAGATCAGACGAGAGATTGAGCAGATTGAGAGAGATGAATGGGTGCATCGCAAAGATGTCGGAGTAATGCTTGAGGTATTAGCTGATCAGCCCACTCAGTGGCGAGAAGTCGGATTCGGTGCGATTGGACGAAGTTTGAGTGTGCTGTGCCATGTTTCAGGATTTACGCTGCCAATGTATTTTGCCGGAAAACTTGAAGCCTCAAACGTCGAAGAGTATCTCGAGGCCTCTAAGTTAGCCGATCGTTTGGGTTTAGAGGAAATGGCGATCCGCTTAAAAGAGATGGCCGACACCGAAAAAACCCACGAAGAATTCTTCAAAAGAATGTTACGTCGCTAAGCACCGATCTTCCGTCGGAGCTTACCTTTATCGTTGCCGCGCCCTTTAATCTGCCGCTTGCTGATTTCAGCTTTAGAGCATCTACTGCGGAGGATGTAACAAAAAATTGCTCAATACCAAAGCGCAGAAAAATAATCCTCGGACCAACTGAATCAACTCTCGCCCTGAGGTACAAGCCCTGTGCCGGCCTGAGTCGAGAGATCGACGATGTCTTGTATGTCTCACCTACTCCTTCAATCGATGCGTAAACCAATTCACCCCTTGTAAACTTCTGCTTACCAAGTTCGGCATCAAGCGCCACGTGACGTATCGGGAGAGAGAGATCAATGTAACTATTACCCTTGATATCGTTATGAAACGGCCGAAAAATCGGCATACGGAGCTCTGTCTGACTTAAACAGGGACTGCACAGATAGAATAGGAGAGCGACAAACAGCAGGACTTGATAGAGCCCTATTAGCGGAATGGCAAATAGTCGATTCACTGTACTAAGACTAGCTTCCAATTTTTGACTTGGCAATAAGTCGATTTTCTGAGCATCTTTCGACTAGTCATGCTCAATTACATAGACGAATCGATTCTTCTTTTTTTTAACTCTCTCGCCCGAGAGTCGCCTTTCATTGATCACTTGATCGTACAAATAACAAGATTAGATCTCCTAAAGGGTGGAATATTAGTTCCGTTACTTTGGTGGTGTTGGTTCAGCGAGTCAAAAAATGGCACTGACAATAAACGCATTATTATTGTCGGTGTTCTGGCAACTTTGACCGGGCTATTTCTCACCCGTTTACTTGCTTCCACCTTACCTATACGAATTCGACCGATGCATGAGCTTACCCTGCCATTCGAGATGCCCTATAAGATGTACAAGGAGGCGCTAAGAGGATGGAGTTCATTCCCAAGCGATCATGCTGCTCTCTTCTTTGGACTCTCCACTACCATCTTCCTGACACATAGGAGTGTCGGACTTTTTGCCTTTGCATACACGCTTATAATGATCATGATTCCGCGTCTGATTACTGGATTACACTACCCAAGTGATTTGCTGGGCGGTGCTTTACTTGGATCTGGATTTGTTTGCCTAGCGATGTCGAAACGAATCTGCGCTCCGATCTCAACATATCCACTACGCTTGCATGCCACACGTCCGGAATGGTTCTACCCATTAATGTTTTTCATCTCTTACCAAATCATTACGTTGTTCAACGATCTAAGAACGATCGGTGATTTTTTTAGTTATTGGATAAAGTCGAGTTAATAGATTAGAACGCTTAATTACCTCAGAAACGGAGATAGCACCGTTTGTACTGACGATAGCTCTAGACGATCCAGTTCCACTCGTGACCCCGCCGAACTATCTTTTTAGATAGATCAGCCAGTTCGTCTCGCTTAGCCCGAGTCTCAAATCCCAATGTACTCCAATCCTCTTCTTCGATCTTACCGAACTTATGCATACGAGCACACTCAACTGCTGAGAACGCAGAGAACCAACGCTTCTGCTCGCTGTTCTCAGCTTCGTTATTCTGAATCGAGTACCGAACTACACCGAAAGCAGCATCTTTACCGCATCCTGAAGCAGAAAGAAGCATGGCGCTAACCTGTAGCGGATCACAACCGTAAACTTTATGACCGATTTCACCTAGTGAAGCTCCCGAAGCCAATTGATCCAAGGCTGACTTGGCCTGCCCCGTATCGCCACTGACAACTTGAATGACCAAACCCGCACGCCCGGCAAAACCCGCTAACATGCCCCGACCGGGACCAAAGAGCTCGTTTTGACGTCCGACATAAAACCCAAGCTTCGCCCGTATTAGAGCGTCATCCAGAAGTGGTCGATAAATTCTCTCCGAATGGGAATGACCGATCCTTCGGCAGATGGCATGGATCACAGCCGTCGCTGCAATCACGTCGGGAGCGATAACCTTCAAGGCTGTTCGCATATCATTAACCTTTTCCCCAGACCCTAAAGTAGCATCGCTGCCAGCAGCGAAGAGAAGGCGCCGCAAACCGAACACCAAGCCATCATTCACCTTACCGATCTTACCCGGTTTTCCGAGGACGAAATTAGAAAGCCTCCAAATAAACCAAGGTACTGGTTGAAATCTTTCCACCAGTTCGCGGGCAACCTGCCAAGCTCCCGGCGGAGTACCAGATTTTCCGATTAAATTAACTACATCCTTTTCGGTCGCGCGCAACGCCTCCCCTACTTCGGCAGAGAATTGATCCTTTCCCTTTTGATCGGCACTCGGTTCTTCAAGCAGCGCTCCATCTTCAGACTTTCTAGAGCCCTTGGACTTCGCCAGATCGGAAATCAGGTTTTCAGTAACTTCTTCTAATGGTCGGTCTTTGGACATTTTCAACTAAACCCAAACTTCACAACTAAGCCAGCACCGGCAGGGATGCAACGACTCGAACCTCCTTCCTTCAAGTTCATGCTAACTACTTCGTAATCAAAATTCATTTGATCTATCGAATCTCGTAATAAATTTAAGGCAACTTCTGGACCAAGTATCGGATGGTGCGACGTAAAAACTAGCATGGCCGCACTTTTATTCAGTGATGCTGAAATCGACTCCATCAAATTACCAAACACTTCTTCCAGATCCCAATTCTTACTTTTCGAGACTCGGCTAAAACTTGGAGGATCCGCTACTATTATCTCATAGGAATTACCTCTCCGCACCTCACGTTGCATAAAGGATATGGCGTCATCCTCTATCAATCTCACCTCAGCAGATCCAAGTTTGTTTAGTTCAAGATTGTTAGAAAACCACTCCAACGCCCGCTTCGAATTATCAACATGAGTTACCGAAGCGCCTAGCTTTAAGCACAAAAGCGAGGCTAGACCGGTGTATCCGAAGAGATTTAACACCTTTGGCTTTGTTCCTGCGGTAGACATAAGCGCTTTAAGCGCCGGATCTATTTGTGGAAGATAGCTCAAGTGTTCCGGAAAAATTCCAACTTGACCATTCCGCTGAGTGCGAGCAACCATACTAATACCGTCTAATTCGACTATCCATTCGACAATCGGTGCTGCTCTAAACTCCCAGCCGCCTTCATTTGCTTTGGCATTGCTTCCACCACTAAAGGTCGCATCGGCACTACCCCAAAGATCGTTTTTCAACCGACGTTTCCAAATTGCCGTGCTGCAAGGTCGATCAAGCACCTTATCCCCGAACCGCTCCAGTTTTCTCCCGGCCCCGCTATCTAAAAGCTCATACCCGCCGCACGTCATAAGTCAAGTAATTTCGATAAATTAGGATACTAATCTACACCAAAATCCAATTAAGGACACCCACCTAATGGAAAATTAAGGCGGAACATTGGTGGGGATAGGGGTGTCACCTTGATCACTTACGGAGACCCAACTCACCAGACTCGATAATTTTACAAGATCCCTCGTCAGCGAAAATGAATCATATAGAGCAGGCCTACCAGTACCGGCGAGTGAGGTAAATTCTTGTCTTTGTTGAGGAAGTGGGCTAAACCTAGGACTTATCTCTAGGTATTCCTCAGGGATTTTTGGCGAAAGTATTTGTAGAGAGCTGAATATGTCGAATGAAGATCAAAATGGCAATAAAAGGCTTTGCATCACTAAGGCTGACCTAGCTGAGGCCATTTACGAGAAGCTTCCTATTGATAAGCAGAAAGCCGCTCAAATTGTTGAGGATTTCATCGAATTAATTAAGGATTCGTTGGCCAAGGACGGGAAAGTTATGCTTTCTGGCTTTGGATCTTACGAGGTTAAGTCAAAACCACCTCGTCGTGGAAGAAATCCACAGACTGGCGAAACTATTACGTTAAGAGCAAGACGGGTCGTCAAATTTAAGCCAAGTCAACTTCTTCGAAAAGCCATCAATGGCGGAGTCGGCGCCTAAACCTACTCAGAGCTGCTCTCTAAATTGTTATCTTGGGGGCGATTTGTTGACTCTCCGTGCCTGCTTGAATCGATGAATCGATATACCTAGATATGTACAACAAACGTAGGGTGCCCTCAGCTACTTTACCTCTCCAAGATCTAATCGCGACTGCCGGTTAGATTCGACACTTCCGATCCTTATCATTGCGTGCTGAAGAATCTAAAATCTCCAGCAGAGGCTCTTCCCGATTGCCATGCCAAAGCAAGTTGGGAGAAAGTTCCAACTCTGGATCTTTCCCCATCCCTCCAGACTAAAGAATTAATTCCAAATTACAGCGAGGTAAAAACCACCTCGGTCATGTACTTCCCCGAATCTCCACTCCCTGACCCGCTTTCTTCCAATTCGATGCCGCCGCCAGCGATGGTAACACCACTTCCACCGCCGAACGCCTCGGGTCAATCGACGGCTGGTGAAACTGAGTTATTGCCCCCGGTTAAATTCGGTGAAGGATGCGGGAAGTACAATCGAGTGCTCAACTTCCTGACGAATCGGGGTTCACCAGCGTGAATGACGGGTTAAATAATATTTCCAGGGGTCAGGCGATGGCATCAATCGGGCATCATTCGGATTGCCGTGATCCGGGAAGTCACTCGAGCTCGACACTAAGGTTTGGCACTATAAAGCCACAGATTAGATGGCGCCTGAATTTGCTGGAAGCGATTTTGATAGAATTCGAACTATCCCGCAGATTGTTCTTCGTCCGCACCAAATAACATCGGCGGGGACTTGACGTGTAGGCCAGCTGATTTTATTCGGAGCCAAACATCTCTAGCCAGCTCCTTATTCTCATCGTTCAATAGAGTGTAAATATTTGGGCGACATAGAGCATAATTCATCGCACTAACCGCGAATATCGGTGCACCAACCCCCTCGGACATCTTATCTCTTATATTCATCAAAAGGGCCTTCAGCTCCTCAGGCTTGGAAATTTGAGTGATCCCTTCAGCCTTTTCTGACGACTGAGAATCTTTTCCTTTCTGCTTTCCCTTGGACATTGTTACCATCCTAATTTAATAAGAAAATCTCTATTGAGAGTACTCGTTTTGATGCTCAATTCAAGCACCTTGCTTCAGCTTTATCTATCGTTCTCAAACTATGTTTAACTTTACCTACCGGTCTAAAGGCACAAATTCAATTGCCTGACCGTAGCGCCAATACTCATCAACGTCGTTTAAAACTAACGGCGCGTCTAAGATCACCGCTTTTGCCTCGATCCTGCGCGGCTCAATTCCGAACTGAACCAAATAATTTGCGATCTCTTTGGACCTGCTTTCAGCTAAGTACTTGGCATAATCGGATTCTTCATCGGCAGCTTTAGAGTAAGTTATCACCCCCAATCGTGACCAAGGCATCCTTTCCTTGTTCATAAAGGCCAACTCCCGAACCACATCAACTGCAGAATCCTTGAGCGTCACTTCATCCCCAGCGAAAAATACATCGGCCGGGAAAATGTCTCTAGTCGGATGCATCTCAAGCCGCTTTTCATAGTGGTCCTTTAAAATTTGGTGGGCTCTTGCCCGATGCCTTTGATATTCAAGCTCCGCATTCAGGCGAATCTGCTCTTCCTCCTGAGCGTCTAACACCGCACCTCTGACCCCTCCGGCAACCGCTCCAAGGCCAGCACCTACTACCGCTCCAGGTCCAGTTGCCGATGAAAACTGAGCACCGGTAATCGCCCCAGATCCTGCTCCTACCGCTACGCCTTGAACCAAGCCTGACCCATGCTTATCCGGACCAGGGGACGGGCCAACACAGCCGAGCGCTAAGAATCCTAATACCGCACTGAGAATTATAGATTTACATTCTAAGCTTTTCATCGAATTCAACTCGTCGAATTTTAAAATCCCGAAGTTCGGTCGGCAGATCCTTTAGCATCTGCTCAAGCTGAGCATAGACCGATTCATTCCCGACTACTATAATGATTAATTTTGACAGATCCCACCGATTTTGAGCAACCGACTTTATTTCTTCTACTGAAACTTTTCGAATCTCAGAGATGTAGCTTTGATCAAAACCAGCAGGATATCGTTGTAATTGTTTGATCGCTGCCCTGACTACTATCGCTGCCTCTGAATCAAAATTGAACACGAAGCTGTTCTCTACGCCACGCTTAGCCGCAGAAAGCTCCGCTTCAGTCACAGAATTTTGTTGCATTTCCTTAAGCACTTTCAACGACTCAACGATCGATTGAGCCGTACTTTCGGCTTTAGTTTTAAGCGCAATGATATTTTTTCCAACCGTGACGTCCGATCCAACGGCTGCATAAACGCTATAGACTAAACCTAATTCCGACCTAACTCGCCTGAATAACCTCGAACCAAAACCCTCCTCCCCGAAAATATCGTTAAAGAGTTGAATGGCGTAATAATCCGGGGTAAAGCGGGGAACTCCCAATTGGGTTATGTAAACAGTCGACTGCTGAAATGGAAATGAGAGAAAATAGACGCCGCCTGGCGGAACTGTTTTAACCGGCGGAAGAGGTGGTAAGTCAGAACTGCGCGCTTTCCATTCTCCCAAAAACCTAGTCACCAAACCCTCCAATTTCTCCCGAGAGATATTTCCACTTACAGCTAGAACTGCACCGTTCGGATGGATAAAGCGTCGGTGCATTCTTAATAGTTCGAGACGCGAAATTTTCTTAGCATCAGATGAATCCATTATATTGCCGTACACGGTATCGGGATAAACCAATTGGGTAAGTGCTATTCCCGCAATAGTCGACGGGTCTTCAGAGCGGCGCTTAATACCATCCAAAATCTTACCCTTCGCCACATCCAGGCGTTCCTGTGTAAAACGCGGATGGAGTAGGACTTCGGAAAATAATAAAAACACTTTTTCCGCATCAGAACTCAACGAAGAAAAAGAAATTGTTCCGTACTCCGAACCACAACTGCTAGAAACGCCCGCCGCGAGCTTTTCAAGCTCGCGATCTAGATCCGTAGGTGATAGCTTTTCGGTACCGCCATCGCGCATCTGGGAAAACATTGTACAAACCGTTCCTAACTCCTTCGAATCCTGGTAAAAAACTCCCCCAGGTACGTAGAGGGTTCCCTGAATAAGTGGCAGCTCGACATCCTCACGGAACATGATGGTGAGCCCATTGGCTAAACGCCAAATCTCAGGCTCACCAGGAGTGAATAACTCCGTCGGGGCGGTCTCGGGCTCGCCGTGTGACTTAACTGCAGCCGTACATCCAATAATAAGAAGCGATAGACTTGCTAAAATGATACTGACCCAAGACGCGCGGACTCTGAATTTTCTAAAATTACTACTCATGATTTCCCAGCTCCTCAGAACTTGATTCAATTCGCCCGATCGTCCTTGTACTTGCCTTAAGATATTTGTTGGCTACTCGCTTTAGGTCCTCCGAATTGACCTTCATTACCAAGTCATACCAGTTGATTATAGCTCTCCAGCCTTCTGGATAAAGTAGCTCAGCCGTGGCTAAGTTTAAGGCCATGTGCATGCTATCTCTAAGTTGTCCCAGAAAATTCATCGCGATATCTCTTTTTGCAATCTCGATCTCCTCCGCTGAAAATCCCTCGCGCTTAATTCGTTCGATTACACGATCAAAGCGTATCAGAATTTCGTCATTACTATGCGGAGCTTTGGTCTCAGCATAGAACATTAAGTACCCGGGGTAAGCGTCTCCAGGCCCGGTATCTGTTCCGATTGACGTAGCCACGCCGTCCTCAAGTACCAACGCTTTGTAAAGCGGCGAGAGCCTACCTCCAGCTAGTACCTGTTCAAGTAATCCGAGCGGAGCATCATCCGGGTCGGGATAGTTTGGCTTTCGATATGCAATTGCGATCTGTCGTCCGACCGGTCTCTCCAAAGTAACCACTCGCTCCCCTTCTTGCGGCGGCTCGACCATCCGCGGGCGCGGTGGAGGTGGACCTATCTCCATCCTTCCGAAGTAACGCTCGATTAATGCCAGATCTCGTTCTGGATGCACGTCTCCCACAATCCCCAAGGTAATATTAGACGGGACGTAATAGAGCTTTCGGAATTGGTCCAAGTCTGAAGCGGTCAGATTGGTAACATCAAATGGGTAGCCGATAACTGGGCGACCATAGGGATGGACGGTGAACATAGTTCCCAAGAGCAGTTCAAAAAGTGCTCCCTCCGGACTGTCTTCGTTTCGCATACGACGCTCTTCCATCACCACATCCCGTTCCTGGTAAAATTGACGCATAACCGGATGTAACAGCCTCTCGGATTCCATCCAACACCATAGCTCGAACGCCGAACGAGGTAAGCCCACCATATATTTGGTAAACTCAGCGTCCGTGGTCGCATTAAGATCTGACGATCCGTTTAGTTTATATTCGTTAACGAATGCATCGGCATCCCAAACTCTGGCTAACTCAGTGTTAATTCGATCAAGCTCAGTCTGTTGCTCCGCTGTAGCCGTAACCCCATAGCGCAGCTTCTGCATGATCGCTTCGAGCTGATCGAGCAATTTCCTTTCTTTAGAATAATCTTTGGTTCCAGTCGTTATAGTACCCTTAAAGGCCATATGTTCGAACATATGGGAGATGCCCGTTTGACCGAGCTGTTCATCCGATCCACCGACTCGAACTACAACTGCACCGGAGAATATCGGCGCTTCTCCACGGTGAAGCATTATAACCCGCATACCATTTGATAGGGTGCGCATTACAACGCGTTTTTCTAGGGCTGTAAGTGCGTTACTTGACTCATCAGTCTGTGCGAATGACGGGGCGACACTGACTAATAAAAGTGCGAGAGTACTAACGAAATGCAATTTAAGTTTCATAGTGCTAAGCCTGGCAACTCCTCTCCAAAACCGTCTGAGTATAAAGACAAAGTCCGAACTCACACAAACCGTAATTAGGTTTAAATTCTAGGAAAATTTCGTATTATTCGGCGCTATTGCCGGGCTTTTCCCCAAACCTTTTAGGTACTTCCACACGCTTATCAAAGATGAAGCACTTGCTCTAAAAGTCAGGATAACAGGGTAGCAGGGTCTGGTGTCTCTTTTATGGGTATGGGTTATATGGGTTGGTTCAAAAGCTCTCTGCTACAAGTCACGATTTCTACCGTAGCGCTCGCTCTCTTCTGCGGGTGTGGTGGTTCATTAGAAGGAACCAATACAAATAGCGGTGTCACAGTCCGCGGAAAGGTCTTCAACATAGATGGTTCGGGAGTTCCAGGTGTTCAAATCGAAGCAACCGAAGACAATCTAACCTTTACCGCCGCAGATGGATCTTACTTATTAGATAACGTACCGGCAACCACTCGGGAACTATTCTTTACAATCTCTGGGATACAAAGCGTAGTGCCATTAGAAATTCCGTTCGGCATCGAAACTCTTGAGGTAAATTTTGAACTACAGAGTGATGGTACCGTCATCCAAAGTGAAAGCAAAGCGCAAGGCGATGTAGAGCCAGCGATCAGTTTAGCGGATGACAATACCTCTGCAACACCATCCTCAGGGGAAGACTCCAACGACAACGCTAAACCTAAGGATCCAAAACCCGATGTTCAAGCAACTCCTAGCCCTACGCCTCCGATCGATATTCTCGGCTTAACTCTTCCAGATATGACGCTGAATCAGCTCTCCTCTGGAGAAGAGGCGTCCGCCCTTAGAATCTCAAACGGCGGTATCTCGACTTATACAACTACGGGCGAATCGCTTTACCAGCTATCAAATGGAGTGGAAACACTAATTGATCTTAATGTCCAGGCATTCGAGCCAAGCTCTGACGGCTCAATCGTTGTGTATCTGACGGGAGATAAGGAAGGAACGTCTTTTGAGCTGAAGCTCTATAAATCGAAGGAACAACTTTCTCAAAGTCTAGGGATCACTCTAACGGCGATCCCGAAGCAGGTGGTAATTAACCAGGATTCGACGAAGTTTGCTCTTCTCTCTAAAGAGGACAAGATCGGTGTTAACTCGATCGCGATATATGATCTTCAGACAGGGAAGGAATTATACACCTACTCTGGAGCATTTATCTCCGGATTAATCTTTAGCCCCAAGGGCGAGTTAGTCGCATTTCAGTCGATTAGTGAGAAAGATGGGCATTCTATTTCCATCGTCCAAATTTCTACGGGCGAGTCCAAGGTCATCCGACTTGAAGGCTCGAGTGAAGCCGCAACCCTCGCCGCCGTGACGGATCAGGGTGCACTCTACTTTATCAGTAGCCTCGTCAATGCCGATAATCCTGCAGGTAATATTCAAATCTACGGGGCAATTCCGAATGAGAAAGAGTATGAAGTGGTAAAGCTAACCCGTAATAGTAAGAACGTTACAATTTCATCGCCGCAACTATGTGACGATCGCTTAACCTTCGCCACAAAGAGCAACCTAATTGATACCCAGAACATAGAGGGAAATACTCAGTATATGGAACTCCGCTTTAAAAACGGTCGTCAAATTGTATCTCCAATTACTCAATTCAAAAAAGGATACAATCTTCCGATTGATGGAATCGTTCGATCTCCCGATTGTAAATTAGTGAGCTGGATTGAAAGCAAAAAAGATCCCAAAACACCGCGCGCGGCTCTGGGTGGATTTCAAGGGATTATGGTACTAAGGTTATTATTCAAAAGTTCAAAAACCGGAGTTGAGCCAACCGTGGTCAAGCCAACGACCGCCGAAACCGCTACTTCATCTGAAGCGGAATTATTAAGCTAACCACGGCGCCTCCGCCAACACGATTTGAAAACTCAAGCCTCGACTGGTTAATCACAGCGTATTTATAGGCAATCGCCAGACCAAGGCCGCCACCTTGCTGCTCTAATTTATCGCGGTCTATCTGTCCAAATGTTTGAATGGCTTCTTTGATCTTTGCTGGATCGAAGCCGATGCCGCGGTCGCGAACTTCAATCACCACCTTCTCATTTTCGACATATCCAAAGATTTTTACTTCGCGTTTTTCACTTTTGAATTTGACGGCATTACTCGCAACCCGCTTTAGAATATCTAAAATTTGCGGTTCGTAAACCTGGACTGCTGCATCATCCAGTAAATTTTCGACTGAGACTTTGAACTTCTCCTTCTCAAACATCTCTTTAACCGAATCCATAAATGTATTTATGAGTGCAGCTGCTTTATAGTCGGCAGCACGATCGCGATACAATCGCTCAGCTATTCCGGCTTCGATCTGTTGCAATAACATGAAATCAGTAACTAAGCGCTCAAGCCGTTGTCCCCCGCGATGAATTGCTTCCAATAGCCCTTGCACCCGAGTTACGTCCAAATTCCCGTGCTCACGAATTACTTGATCGAGAAGCATCTCCGTGCCGGTATTTATAGCCACTAGCGGAGTCCTAAACTCATGTGAAAGCGTATGAATTACCCGCTTTCTGAATCCATCATAGCGCTGTTCAGTGGCAGTCTTTAAGCCATTCGAGCGAACAACTTTTCCTTTAACTATTGAGAGCAAACTTTTAGGATCAAAAGGCTTAGTTAGATACTCGTCTGCTCCGGTTTCCATACCAGTCTGAATTTCATGTTCCTGGTCGAGGGCTGTAAGAAAAACAAATGGGATATGTGAGTGCTCGGCACACTGCCGAACGTGGTGATGGAGCTGATAGCCATCCATTTTGGGCATCATTACATCACAGACTATTACATCAACCGGATTTCTAGAGAGGAGATCTAGCGCCTCTTTCCCGTTGTGAGCGGTACACACAGAGTAGTCTTCCGAGAGCAGCAAACTCCGAAGTACGTTCACAATCAACGGATTATCATCGACTATTAGGATCGATGGCTTGTTTTCGAGAGCCTCACTCGACATTAACGCGTCCCTGAAACCTACCAATAAGGAAGTGGTGCTTACTTTCCAAAACGCACACCCTTTCCTACACACTTAAGCTTTAGCTTAAGCCAAGCTAAAGCACTGATTATGGAGAGTATCGGCACGGAGGGGCGCAATCTTAAGTCAGATTTAAGAACATTAGTAAATAATTTCAGCAGGTTACAACAATAGTCCAACGATTGACCGAAGGACATAAGTTACCCAAATTATAGCGTTTTTTACTCTCGTATTGTAATCAGTATGGGATTTTATCCAACTAATGAAGCGACAACATGAATAAGAGAATATTCGCTCTATTTCCCGGCCAAGGATCCCAGCGTGTGGGCATGGGAAAAGATATTTACGAGAATAGCGATCTCGCTAAGGAAATTTTCTCTCAGGCTGATCAAGCCATAGGGTTTCCACTCTCGGAGATCTGTTTCAATGGGCCGGAAGAGCAGCTAATGCGCACCGCCATTACCCAGCCTGCGATCTTAACCGTCTCGACTATTTGTTTTCGCTTAGCTCAAAGTGTTGCTGCTGATAAGTTGAACATCTGCGCGGCAGCAGGACATAGTTTAGGGGAGTATAGCGCGCTTGTCGCCGCAGAGGCGATCGCCTTCAGCGATGCTGTTCAGTTAGTGCATAAACGCGGTGCCTACATGCAGGAGGCTGTACCTCGCGGCCAGGGTAAAATGGTTGCAGTATTGGGTAAAGAGCTAGAAGAGATTGAACTCGCTCTTTCCAAAGTCACAAGCGGAGTTGCTCAAGCTGCCAACATCAATGCCCCTGGACAGATTGTCATAGCCGGAGACGTTAGCGGCGTAGATCAATTTATCGCGGCATTAGGTAGCGGAAAAGTGAAGGAGCTACCCGTTAGCGCCCCATTTCATTGCGCTCTGATGAAACCAGCTGCCGATAATCTAAAGAAGGATTTGAGTTGTCTGCAGATCAACCGTACCAAGTTTCCCGTATACGCTAATTTTAGTGCAGCCGTTGTAAACGAGCCTGAAGCTATTCGACTCTCACTTGAAAGTCAGGTTTGCGGCAGGGTGCGCTGGATTGAATGTACACAAAATGCCATCAGAGATGCCTCCCCTTCTGTAGCAATCGAGTTTGGTTTCGGGAGTACACTCGCGGGGCTGTTGAAGCGAATTGATAAGTCATTGGGCTGCATAAATTTTGACTCCCTTGAAGCGTCTAAAAAGCTGTTTGATACCGTTTAAGCCCTCAATTGATCAGCGTTTTAATTTACTTGCGGCAAAACAGAATAAATCGCTAAATTTACCG
>CAZJXY010000034.1:0-15157 GCA_964549925.1 uncultured Bdellovibrionales bacterium
GAGATGACCTTTCCTCACCGGTCTCGAAACACTACACCCCGGTTGAAAATCTGGTAATGGCGCGTGACGGAATAAGTCTTGCCGAAGCTACCGATCTTTTGTGGCAAAAGAAAAAAGAGTGCCTGCCGATAGTCGATAAGGAGGGTAATCTTCATTCGCTTGTGTTTCGGCGCGATTACTTCGATCACAAGTCCAACCCATTGGAGTTGACTGACTCGAAGAAAAGGCTATTCGTCGGTGCTGCGATTAATACTCACGACTATCAAGAGCGAGGCCAAGCTTTGGTTGAGGCAGGCGCGGATGTATTGTGTGTGGATTCGTCCGACGGTTTTACTGAATTTCAGAAAAACGCGGTGAAGTTCTTGAAAAAGAAATACGGCCAATCTCTGGTGCTGGGTGGGGGCAATGTCGTTACTGCAGAAGGGTTTGATTATTTGGTGAAGGAGGCCGGAGTCGACTTTGTTAAAGTTGGGATCGGAGGCGGTTCGATTTGTATTACTCGTGGCCAAAAAGGTATAGGCCGTGGGCAAGCGTCTGCGGTGATGGCCGTGGCAGCGGCACGGGATAAATATTTCAAAGAGACAGGGGTTTATGTCCCGATCTGTTCTGATGGAGGCATTAATCACGATCTTCACATTATTATGGCTCTAGCGATGGGGGCAGACTTTGTGATGATGGGGAAATATTTCGCTATGACCGACGAGAGTCCAACCCAAAAAGTTACTCGCGATGGCAGGGTATATAAGCGCTATTGGGCAGAGGGTTCAAATCGTGCGCAGAACTGGCAGCGATACTCTCAATCTGACAAAAAGACACTCGTATTTGAAGAGGGAGTTGAAGGATATGTTCCAAGCAGTGGTCCGCTTTCAGACAAAGTAGATATCTCGATTGCGAAACTTCGCTCGACGATGTGCAATGTTGGTGTGGCAAACTTAAAGGAGTTCCATCAGAATGCGGTATTGACCCAAGTTTCTGAAATGACATTAGTAGAGAGCGACACGAAGAATATTGAACGGTTCGCAACGATTCACGAGGGGTAATTTTAGAGCTACAATATATTTTCGGCACGGGTGGGGTCAGATTGCAGCCGAACCTCGGTTCCATCAAAGATCCCATCATTATCTGAGTCCATGTCTAACATCCCGGTTCCAAGCGCGAGTTCCAAGCAGTCTGAAAGTCCGTCACCATCGGAGTCAGCATTTTTTGGATTCGAGCCGATTGATGTTTCAGCCTTGAAACTCAGTCCGTCCCTGTCAAAATCTCCGGACGGATTGCTGGTCGGGTCATTTAAGCTTGATCCAGAGTGGAGTTCGCAACCATCCAAAGCTCCATCTCCATCAGAGTCGGCGCTGTTTGGCGCTGGATCATCTGCATCACGCAATCCATCTCCGTCTGAATCGCCTAAGCGAGTCAACAAATCTCTAAGCACAGTTCGCGGCGTGCTAAATGAGGCTTTGTCCAACGGGTCGGTCCCTAACTTGGCTTCTTGCCAATCGGCGAAGCCGTCACCGTCAGTATCAATCTGAGAGTCGGCCAATGCATCTTTCTCCGAGAATGCATGTCCTAGCCAGTTAGACGCCGCGCTTGCATCCCCAAGTGATTTTCCGATTTGCCCATGTTTCTTACCGTTAGTCTCTTCAAGCTCGGCGAGTTTTGCGACCTCTGAGAGGGTGCCGATAATCAATGGACTTGCAGAAGATGTGCTTGAGGAGGAAGAGCTCGACGAAGTTCCGCTGGTTGAGGAACTAGTGCTTGAACTACTATTATCGTCATCATCGTCGCCACTCGTAGAGGAGCTTGAGGTAGAAGAGGAACTCGAATCTCCGCTTGATGAGCTGCTTGAGCTACTGCTTGAACTGCTCGAACTTACACCACTTGATTGCGCTCCGATCTCATAGTCCTCGCTTAGATCGCAACCCTTGCTCCCGGCAGAGAGCAGTGCAAGTACAATGACCGCGATCGTAAAAAAGAGATTTTCCAAACTATGACGACGTTTAATCATACTTGAGCTGTAAATTTGATTCCCGGAGGAGCATAATAGGGCATTACCGCAGATCACGAAAGCATAATTACACCACGGGATGGTTGACACTTTAAAATGCGGTTCGTAGACTCACGCCAGCAACTGTTAGAATAGGAGGACATCAATATGGCACACGAATTACCACCACTACCTTACGCCTATAATGCTCTTGAGCCACATATCGACGAACAGACGATGAAGCTTCATCATGATATGCACCATTTAGCCTACGTTAAGGGATTGAACACTGCAGAGGAAAAATTGGCCGAAGCAAGGGAGAAGAAAGATTTTGCCTTGGTGAAACATTGGGAGCGTGAGTTGGCGTTTCACGGCGCTGGGCATTTTTTGCACTGTATTTTTTGGGAAAATATGAGTCCCAAAGGCGGCGGCCAGCCAAGCGGCGCTTTGGCTGATGCGATAAAGGCTCAATTTGGGAGTTTCGATGCATTTCTCGCGCAATTTAAGGCTGCCGGTGCAGCAGTTGAAGGCTCTGGCTGGGTGCTTCTGACTAAGAACCAGATGACGGGAAACCTGCAGATTCTGACCTCTGAGAAGCATCAGAACCTTTCGCAGTGGGTTACTACTCCGCTATTGGTTCTAGATGTCTGGGAACATGCCTATTATCTCCGGTATCAAAACCGCCGCGCTGAGTATATTGAAGCCTTTACTAAGGTTATCAACTGGAAGGATGTCGAGAAGCGTTTTGCTGAGTGCTAAGCTCGCTCGGTAGCTGATATTCGCGAACCTTGATTTGTGCGCGTTCTCTGTGGATCTCCCAGATATTTACGTATTTGAGAAAGCACCCGAAGGCTTCGCTGCAGGCTACGATAAACCCTGGGAGTCCCTCTCTAAAGCCAAGCTTTAGGATGTAAAACTTAAAAAATCGAAAGAGCGGGTTGAAAATAATGTTTAAAAGACTGGGGCGCTTCCCCGCTGCTACCATTAGCCGCGCCATGTTAGCGGCGTAGCGGTTTAGGGTCTCAACCTGGTGGCGAATACTAAAATATGTGTAGTGATTTAGGTTGCCGTGAAGTTTTCGGATGGTCCCACTAACAATTGCCTTTTCGTGTGGGTCAATACCGCCCCATTTGGTAAATCTTCTCTGGAAGAATCTCATCCGATACTCAGGATACCATCCGCCCTTATCCCACCATTTATCCAAAAAGTAGACTACTCGACAAAGCAGATACCCCTTAATTCGATCCCGTTTTGAAGCTGGCTGCGAGAGGACCGAGGTGATTTCGTTTTTGAGCTCCGATGAGAGTTCTTCATCAGAATCAAGGTTCAAGACCCACTCGTTAGAGCATTGTTCAAGAGCAAACTGCTTTTGGGCGCGATGCCCTGGCCAAGGGCGCACAAAGATCTTCTTTGTATATTCGCGGCAGATATCAAGAGTTCGATCGGTAGATCCGCTATCGACAATCACTATCTCATCACACCATTTGATGCTCTCTAGAGATCGCCTGATATTTTGCTCTTCATTAAAGCAGATTATAAAAGCGGAAACGGGTGCGCGTGGTGGGGTAGATGACTTATCCGATCTGAAGCCCTGCAGTACTTCAAAAACCTCAGCAGCATTTGGCAATCTATCTAGATTTAATATTTCCAAGCTAGAGCGAAAAGGCATCCAGCGCTTTGGATGCATCGATTGAACATGGGGATATAGCCCGATCCCCTTAACACCTAAGGCAGAGGCCAGGTGTGTAATTCCAGTTGAGGGACCGACATAGGCGGAAGCGGATTTAAGCGCCCCTAAAACCTCCTTAAACTGTTCGAATATTCGAAAGTGAACATTTGGAAAATGAGAAAGTTCATCCTTAAACTTCGTTAGTAGTGATCGTTCAGCCGGGCCGCCGATAAAAAGCACGTTAGTATTTTGGGTAGCAGCAAGCTTTTGGGCTAGGGTTTTCCATTCACTCTCGGGCCAGGCCATCGCCGATACACTTACTCCGGGCATGAGAGCGACATAGTTTTGCAACTCGTTAAAGCAGCTTATCTCCTTAAAGTCTGATTCAAGCAAAGATTCTCGAAGTGGTATATTACGCAAACTCTCGTGCAGCAAACTGATCAAGCGCCAGTTGTACTCGGCTTCATTGATCCTTGCTTGAGATCGCCTAATGTAGCGCGTACGAGTATAAAAAAATCTAAACCAACGGGCCGAGTTTCCAATTCTTATGGGGATGCCGCTTTTGAAGTAAAGCTTTGCCGTTGAAAATTTTGCCATCAAATCGACTACAGCATCAAACTTGTATGGCACTAAATCAGTGTCAAACAGAACGCATCCATCGATGAAAGATACATTTTCAACTAACGCTCGAGTGTAGTCGGAGACGTGCATGTAGACTTGCACTTCTGGGAGTAAGTGCTTTAGCTGCTTGGCAGCATGCAGCGCCAACACTACGTCACCGATTTTATCTGGCCTTGAAATTAATACCTTCACTTAAGCTCTCTTATGCGAATAGGAGTTGGCACATAATAAATCAAATCAATGATTTATGCCAAAGCCGGGACACTACTTTAAGTGCCTAGATTTGATATTATTCTTGTAGTTAAGGTCAACGCTATTACTCTGAGAATAATGGTAAATTTCCAGAAATCGATATCCCTAAACCTTCCTCCACTGCCCGATGCAGACACTAGAGATGAGCAGGTAAAGCCGATGTACCAAGCTTATGACTTGGCAGTGTCACGGTCTGATGGTCCCTCGAGGGAGTTAAGCGTTAGGCTTCACGCCATCAATAAATATATAGATTACTTAGATGGTCAGCCTTTACGTGAGGCCGTGGAGCTAAAGGAGCGGGCCATGCTAAAGCTCGCTAGCGCAGCAGAGATCACTCGGCTCGACGTGATTACAAAGGAGATCGCTGATTCGCTTTTCCCGAATGATCAAAAGTTAGCCGAGATAAAATTTAAAACTATAATTGATCAACTTCCTTCAACTGAGGAGATCGATTTATTGAATGCGCATCAACGCTTTCCGGATGATCAGCAGTTACGGGAATTAGAAATTAGGCGACTTAATAAGACTATCTCGCCTGAAGAGTTGGCTCAGATGGGGCGA
This sequence comes from uncultured Bdellovibrionales bacterium, assembly GCA_964549925.1. Classification (GTDB taxonomy): domain Bacteria; phylum Bdellovibrionota_C; class UBA2361; order UBA2361; family J135; genus CAZJXY01. The sequence goes on from CAZJXY010000034.1 coordinate 5,085, forward strand.
AGACTGAGTGCAATGAATTAGGCTACTCTGGTATAGCCAGTTTTAGACTTCGAGTCATTTTGAAAACAAATTGCTCTCTTTTATCGATTGTTATAACGCCGCACGTACTCAGGAACAAATCCCTGCTCTTCATAAGCTCTCTTTAACTTTTCGGGGAGATATTTATACTCCCGAACGATCTCTCGGCATAAAGACTTAGAGCAACAACACGCCAATTCGAACGGATCATCAGCCATAGTGAGGGAATAATCGCAGGTTAACTCGCTGGCGCTATCAATCGCTTTTATCGAGACGAGTTTCACCAAGCCTCCTTCGATCATAAAGGCACAGTTTGGCTCACAGGAGTGGTTAATGTACCTAGCTATTCCCTGAAACGGTCCCAAATACCGATCGAGTCCGACTTGGAGAAATAGATCCGCCTCTCCACTTTCAAGATTGGGCAATTTTTCGGAGCATACTCGCGGGCCAGAGAGGATCATAAGCTCGGTTCTTTCTGCAATCGAACCGCGAGTAAAAAGTCCGCGCCCGCAGACGGTCGGCGCATCGAATAATCCTTCGACCAATTGAATCGCGGTAAATTGCTGTTGGCTCGATTTCATTTCAAAGCGGTATTTTACACCCAAAACTCTTTGCAATCCACACTAGGTGGCGTTCGAGCAGTGTTTTGACACAGTTGCTGAGACAATCCAAGACTCAACGGAAGGTGTCAGTTTTATTGGCCGCCCGCAGCGTGAGTCCGAAATGGCTTAAATTATAATTGACAGCGCTGTAATTGGTCACACGCTTGGGTATGTCGTTCTATTTTGCCGCAACTCAGCAGCTAACCACTCAGACTTATAAACTTAACCTGATATGAATATGTGCTGAATTTTATCCGTCTCAGATACACCGAAACTTCAGATTTTCAGCTGGCTCTGTTGCAATTCAATTGGGAGGACTAAACATGAAATCTAACGAACAAGGTGGCGAAATCTGGACTACCAGAGCTGGCACAATTGAACTAGCGCGCGAATATCCGGTCTCCAAGCGCGTGGTAATCATGAAATCAATCGTGCCGATTGTTATTGTTGCTGCGCTTGCAGTTGGAATGCTTCTCATTTCGAATGAGTCGGTACTCTTTGGTCAACTTTCAAATACTCCGCCATCTGATCATCTCAATCGTCCAGTTGAGCTGGCGCTATTGATCTCTGTAGGGTTGGTTGGTCTGGCATTAGTCTGTCACGTGTTGTATTGGGAGCTGCACCGACTCTCGCTTTACTACGCAATCGAAGGTGGGCACTTTATAATGTCTCGCGGCATCATACTAAAACAGCGCGGATCATTTCCTTTGGCACGTATTTCAGAGGTTTACCTGGAACGCAACTTTTTAGATCTAATATTCGGGGTTTATAATCTTCACATTTCAACTCCGACTGCCGAATCATCTGAGTTCGCTCGGATCGAGGGATTATCCTCCCGGGCGGCTCATGGAATGCAGGAATACCTGGTGCGATTGGTCGAAGAGGTACAACCTAAGAAACTCACTTCCGAGCTAAAGGAAAGTATTTTGGCCGAAACGCCGGAAACGGTTGAAGCCAGTGAGATTGCGGAGTATGCACGCCGGAACCAACAAGCGCGAAGTTTTCCTAACTTGGATTCATTGCAATAGCGGCAAGGCTACACTCTGTGGACATCCCTCGGCATAACCCTAAGTAGTCAGAGATTCTGGATTAAACAGTCAACTTTCTGATTATGCTCATCAGGATATCGTGCATCGATTTTATGATCGTTGTAACGAGCTCCATTAGCCGTTGCCAGTGTTGGTAGACCACCATGGCCTTTTGAATTTGAGCTTCATTTCCGCTCTTAAACGCTGCGAAAAGATCCTTTTCTGCAGAGGCCATCCCCTTTCCGACTTTCTCCGCCAATTTCGCATAGTCTTTAAAATCCGCGTCCTTAGGGACGTTCACGTTTACCTTGTAGCTAGGTGCTGAATCGACTGAGCTCATACATTTCTCCGTCTAAATAGTTAAACTAATCACGCGACCGAAGGGAGCTAAAACCGGTCTATTAGGTGTTCGAGGGGAAAACTAGGAAGTTTCGTCTTATTTTGGAAATTTGAGTAAGACTGGGGTTTTGGTACGATTAGGGTGGGGAGTGTGTCCTGCCGTTTGGCTAGTGTGCGTCTGCGTTACTTTCTCAGGCGACTCAGGATTTGAACTAGATTAAGTTTCAGATTCGAGACACAGGGGAGAGAAATGAGTGCAGTACAGATGTCAGGTATCGAAATAGAAAATCCTTCAACTGAAGGTATAGAAATAGCACCGGCCTTATCTGAGCCGACTAGTACTATAGAATCGCCAAAGCTTCCGCCAAATCAATACAAGATGTCTGATGTTGATTCGCATATAGTGCGAGCGTCGGTGGCTAAGTCCTTAAAGATAGACCCCGACAAAATTGGAGAATACGACTACAATCCGAGACACCCTGATGGTCGCTTAAATGTCGATGGACTTCGCATTTCACTCCGCAGCCTTGGCGCTAAAGATGAAACTGTCGAGGATCTGATGAGCTATCTTCGAGCTACGGTGGGAAAACTTGAAGGTTCGAGAGCGTTTCGAATGGATCGTGAGCCTATCTCTTGGAGAGCTTTTAACTCGGCGCTTGCAAAACATACCCGTTGGGATTCTGGTGAGGTTCGAGAAAAATACTCAGAGCCCCTAATTAAATTCGTTGCCGAGTTAACCGAGGAGTTTCAAGAGAAACAGGAGCTAACTCTACGGCTGCGTGCGCTAAAATTTGAGCTCAAAGCACGAGAGGGCGAGGAAGGAAAGCCTTACTCAAAAAAGTCTGCCCATCCTTTTAGTAAGACCATTCTTAACGTCTTTGAAAAGGCTGTGTGTGAACTTAGTTACCCCGGAGAGAAATTATCTGAAGAGACGATTAAATCGTTAAGTGATCTTAAAACCTTAATGCGCCAAGACGGTGAGGCCTTAAAGGCGGTTGGAGGAAGACCTTTAACCATCGATGAATCTAAGGCCTTTCATGCCATGCTCGCCTCGATACGGCGAATAAATCTAAGGAGTGCGGTTGCCCCTACCGGCGAAATGCCTAATGTAACTCCTTCGGTTCCGCCTCCCGATCCCGCTGATCAAAACATAGCGATTGTGCAGATTGACAATCCGAACGGAGGCACGGCAGTTTTGCCAGCGCCTAGCGAGCCACTGGATTTATACGGAGAGCCGCTACGTGATAGTGGTACCGAAACGAAAGATCTTACAGACCTCGAGGCTACTGTCGAGCATCGAACAGGAGGTCAGCAAGAATTTGATTTCGATATCGCTGCAATTTCGCCTGTAGCAGACCTTGCTCCAACCATGCCGGTTGAGAGGACGAAAATTGTCGAAGAGGCTGTAGTCACTCCGAGTAATTCAGAGAGCGAGCTGGACGCATCGATAGAATCTACGCCTTCGCCTAGACCTTCATGGTTTACGAGAGTGCGAGATAGGTTAGGATCTTTTGCCTCAGGTATTGCTACCTGGATAATCGAAATTGGCGCTAGTCTCAAGGGAAAAGTGGCGACATTCGCTTCTTCTAGGCACGAGGCCGAAGAGCGTGCCTTAATTGAAGCTCGACTAGATAAATATATTCCGCAACCAGATAAAAGAGATCGATCGCAGGTAGCTTCTCCCGATGATCATAATTACGCTATACGCCAGGCGCTGCTAAACGATTTAGTAAAAGACATACCACGTGGTATAGGGATAGTTCCCCGAGGTGAGCGCCTTATCCCTGAAAAACTGCAACCGGAGCAGCTTAGAGATGGGGATGATGTTTGGGTGTGCGATTATCCGGCTGATAACGTAGCGGTATCTATTGGTCGCTACAGCTTAAAGGCGGCCAGAAACGCTGCTCTTGGGTTCTTACTAGAAAGAAATGACGGAAAGCCACCACGCGAACTTAGCCCGGATACTATCACTAAATTAAAGAGACTGCGTCATGACCGCTCAGAGATGCTCGATGCAATATCCCAACTACAACCGCACCAAGGATGGCAGCTTCAGTTTGTGGTGCCCCAGGGGAACGTGAGCGAAGTTAGAGAGGTGTTGCAAGATTTATCCGATCGAAAGCTGATCAATTCGGTAGAATCCGCTGCTCCAGTGACTGCGAGCGCAGAAGATCGAGAGACGCATACTGAATTTACAATCGGGGTTGGTGATGGGGCACGGTTGAGAAGGATTGCCGACTATCTCTCTCAACCTCAGGTGCTTGGAGAGTTGTTCGAAACAAGGCAAGAGTTTTCCTCACGCTGGTATTCCGCAAGAGATGGCTTGCATTTAAGTGCAGGCATAGTTGCAAGATTCTTTGATGATGATCTTGAGTTCGATTCTGGACACTATATGGGAATTCCACTTCCAACGGTCTCCGTGTCTGGGCAGGCAGAGGGAGACATGCGTGCGCGCGAAGCTAGACGTGCGGTTGCTGCGAAAGGTAAGCAGTATGGCCCGTTTTTCTTTGCTGCGTTGATTGGAGATGAAATCTGTCGAGAGGCGGGTTTACTAGAAGGGGTTAAGGAGGCTAGGGCCTATATCCTAAGCTTAGTTCCGAAAGATGAAGCCTCGGGGGAAATAGTCACGGTTCCACTCAGAACCCAGCCAGGCGTTGGCTAATTTAAATTCTAAGAGTATCTGGCCGCAGCAAAATAGCTATGGCCCTCCTATAAGAAATGATACAGTTTTGCATTTCATGCAGCAGATTCTTCTACTTGAAGATCCGCTGGGTATCTAGATTCGAGCTAACGAGGGTTAATATTTAAATGACGATAAATGATTTTGACAGTCGCGACACCAAAGTTAGGGCTTCAGCCGGTTTCTCCATTACCGCTAGATTAAAAATTACAAACCAACCTGGAAACTTCGCAGTGGTTGTTCAAAAGCTTGCCAATTTGGGCGCCTCCTTAGCAGAAGTTACGCTAATCTACGGTGACTTTGAGTATAATGTTAGAGACTTAACGATTAATTGTAAAAGCGTGGCTCATGCCGAGTCGGTGATTAAGGAGTTGAATGGTATTCCGGTCGTTACGGTTGAGAATTGGCACGATAATGTGATCAAAATGCACCGGGACGGCAAACTAAATGTCGTACCCAAAGAATTCCTACGCACTAGAGATCAGCTCGCTCAAGCCTACACTCCGGGAGTGGCTCGTATCTGTGAATTGATTCATCAGAAGCCCGATCAAGTTTTTGACTACACCATTAAGGGGCATACTGTTGCAATTGTAACAGACGGTAGTGCTGTGCTTGGATTGGGGAATATCGGAGCAAGGGCAGGCTTACCCGTGATGGAAGGGAAGGCCATGCTATTTAAGCAATTTGCCGGGATCGATGCCTTCCCGATCTGCTTGGAAACCCAAGATACGGAAGAGATTATCCAAACGATCAAAACTATTAGCCCTTCATTCGGCGGAATTAACTTAGAAGATATCTCTGCCCCAAGATGTTTTGAAATCGAGGAGCGACTTCGAAAGGAGCTTGATATCCCTGTATTTCACGATGACCAGCACGGCACTGCTTGTGTGGTTTTGGCCGGGGTTCTAAACGCTCTAAAAATCGTGGGGAAGAAAATCTCAGATTTGAGAATCGTGGTTAGCGGATACGGCGCAGGTGGGGTGGCCTGCACGCGCATGCTTCTTCGTGCAGGAGCTGGAAATATTATCCCGTGTGATAGTATGGGGATCGTTCACAAGGGCCGAAGCGAACGAATGAACCCGGTAAAAACCGAGCTTCTAAAACTTACGAATTTGCATAACGAGACAGGAACGTTGGCTGATGCGCTAAGAGGCGCAGATGTATTTATCGGAGTGTCAAAACCTGGTGTAGTCACTCCGCAGATGATTAAGACCATGGCTAGGGATCCGATCGTATTTGCGTTAGCGAATCCGACTCCGGAGATTATGCCAGGTGAGCTTGAGGGGATTGCTCGGGTGGTGGCCACAGGACGCTCCGATTACGCCAATCAGATAAATAATGTGTTGTGTTTCCCAGGGTTATTCAAGGGAGCGCTGGAAGTCAGGTCCAGGGATATTACGGAGAATATGATCGTGGCTGCTTCTCATGCGATTGCTGACGCCGTCAAGCCATCGGAATTGAGCGAAAAGTTCATTATTCCGAGTGTATTTAACACGGATGTTGCACAGAATGTTTCGGCGAAAGTCAGAGAGTGTGCTAAAAAGGATGGGGTAGCAAGAATTTAGGTAAATATACTAGGTTAGATGGTTCAGTTTGACCCACGCAATTTAGATCCGAGAAGACTAATTCCAATTCCGCACGTTTCGCTCGAACGGCTTCGGGCAAATTTTTCCGGTGCAATCGGACGGGCTGAAGAGCTTGCCTCGGATCTTCGGAATCAGATTCATCCAAATACATTGAGTGATGAAAACATTTCAATCGCCTTTCGTAATTCCGATGCCAAGGAGGAAATTCATAAACCTTCAACCAATGTTGTGATTCTCCGAAATTCAGCCTTGGATAACTCAAACGATCGCACCAAGTACATGATAACCGCAGTCGGCGATCACCTAAGCCGAGGAAAGAGTATCAGCGGGTATCTCGAAATTGATCCTTATAAGCAAAGTGGAACAATTGCCGCGGCATTGGCTGATCCTAGAATAGGCTTCAGCGATATCAACGCAGCCTTTACGATTGATCATTGGACTCAGACTCTGGCTAAGGGGTTTATGGGATTGACCGGAGCTCGGGACGTTGTGGTCGGTTTTCGCACGATCCCGCCCGCAGACGCGGAAGAATTTCCAAGTAAGAGCCGCTTCCCCCATTTAAATGGGTTTCGCTCGATAGATAGGTCAATTATCCCGGTGAAATGCGTGGGGATTATCTATGGGTCTGGGATGGAAGTTGCTAAAGAAAGCGGCGTAACACGTGGTCGTCTCTATGTCTACTGCAATGAGTTGCTCGATCGACGGGAGGAATTTGAAAAGCTTGAGCGCAGGAGAAATTTTGACGCTGAGCAAGTTGGCAAATTAAAGGAGAGATATTTGGAATCAGCTCAATCGGAAAGTGGGGTGGTAGAGGGGAGTTTTCAACAGCTTCCTTCATTGACCGGTATTTGGTTAAAGGGCGAAGCTTTGTTTCGCTCGATGAGAGGAGAGTGTGAACCCTACGGGGCGGGAGCTGATAATGGATTCGGTAATAGAAATGGTGCGGTGATTCGAATAAAAAACTCTGATACCCCGTTAGTTTTGGTTCAGATTACAGAAAGACGTTACGCCGCAAGCTTGTATAAAGATCCAAGCTTATACAAATGATTTAAGACTTTCGCCTGGCCCTGGATTTTGTAGGTTTAAGCTGAGCGGCATAGCTTTTTAGAATCATTTCGATAAGCGGCCCGAATCTTTGTTTCAGCTCTGAACAGCGCGGCGTGTTTTGCAATTCGACCCCCTTTCTTTCACTGCGTATCAGTCCGGCTTCCCGCAGTATTCTAAAATGTTGAGAAAGCGTGGATTTGGGTAGGTGGTTTCCCTTACATTCCAAAAAAGCCGAACAATTCTTCGAGCAAGTGGCTGAAAAGAGCTTAAGCATAATCTCAGCTCGCACGGGATCAGCAAGCGCATACAGTATGCCTTCTACAGTAATATCTTCAGCCTTTGGATGGAATAATGCCCTCATTATTATCTAATATACCAGAGCTTGACTATTTGTACAGTAGTTCGTAAATACTGAACTAATGAATTAAACTACTAGGCGAGGGAATATCATGGCAAAGCTATTTGAAGCGCTTAAACTAGGTGCATTAAATCTGCCCAATCGAGTGATTATGGCTCCGCTAACTAGGATGCGAAGTAAGCAACCTGGAAACATTCCATGGGAGCTAAACGCAACCTATTACGCCCAGCGTGCCTCGGCAGGATTAATAGTTTCGGAGGCTACTCAAGTCTCTCAGCAAGGGCAAGGTTACCCAGGTACGCCTGGAATTCACTCTACTGAGCAGGTCAGTGGTTGGAAAAAAGTAACCGCGGCTGTGCATCAAGCCAGCGGAAGAATTTTTTTGCAGCTTTGGCATGTTGGCCGAATCTCGCACCGCTCGCATCAGCCAGGAGGTGAACTTCCCGTTGCTCCGTCAGCAATCCGCCCGAGCGGTGGAACGTTCTCCTCAGATTGGAAGGAGGTGGCGTTTGAAACTCCGCGCGCGTTGGAGCTCGGTGAGATACCAGGAATAATTCAACAATTCAAAACTGGCGCTGAAAATGCTAAGGCTGCCGGTTTTGATGGAGTAGAGGTCCATGGTGCCAACGGCTATCTCCTGGATCAGTTTCTCCAAGATGGCTCAAATCAACGTATCGATAGATACGGCGGTTCGATCGAGAATCGTGCCAGACTTTTGCTTGAAGTGGTTGATGCCGTAATTGGTGTTTGGGGGAGTGATCGGGTTGGAGTAAGACTCTCTCCATATGGAACCTTCAATGATATGAGTGATTCTGACCCGGTAAAATTATTCACGTATGTCCTGGGGGAACTCAACAATCGAGGCATTGCATACGCTCACGTGATCGAGCCACGCTCCTCTGGCGCGGGGTCAAGAGATGAAAATATTGAGTCCGCCCCTCGTACCGCCGCCCTATTTAGAGAATGCTTTTCCAAAGGAGCCCTAATCTCTGCTGGGGGATACAATCGGGAGGACGCGATAAAAACAGTAGAGAATAGTTACGCCGATGCCGTTGCCTTCGGACGACTATTTATTGCAAATCCTGATTTAGTGGCGCGCTTACAGTCAAATAAGGAGCTTAATCGATATGATCGCACCACATTTTACGGTGGGGGCGAGAAAGGGTACACTGACTATCCCACAATTAATGAAGTGGAGTGATGAAAGTTATGCGCCGAATCACTGCATTGCTGAAAAAGTTTAAGACCCCAAAACTCCAGTTCGCCCTGGGTTTCAGCGTTGTTACTCTTCTAAGTGTTATCCTGGGTATAGTTAAATTCATTCAAATTTCTGCCGCTATGGCTCAGCATGCCGGCGGTCCTCCACCTGAGGCTGTTACCACTATGTTGGTGGCCAATGCCCCTTGGCAAAAAACGATCGAGGCCGTAGGAACATTGGTCCCTTCTCAGGGTGTTACTCTAGCGGCCGAGGAAGCCGGGAAAGTGTCCAAAATTTCTTTCGAATCGGGCGATCAAGTTGAGGCTGGGACGATTCTAGTGGAACTCGATACAACGGTTGAGGATGCTGAACTCCGTGGTGCCGAGGCAACACAAAAGAGAGCGCTAGAGGACCTAGAACGAGCTAAGATCTTACGCAAAAAAAACGTCATGTCCGAGGCCGATTTAGATCGCGCCAATGCGGAAGCGACCGAGGCCACTTCTAAGGTAGAATCATTAAGGGCTACAATCGCACGAAAAAGAATTATTGCCCCATTTTCCGGCCGGACTGGAATACGGAAAGTTAATTTGGGTCAATATCTTACCCCTGGTGTGGAGGTTGTGCCGCTACACGTATTAGATCCTTTGTATTTAAACTTCTCCTTACCACAACGTGAGGCGGCCTCTGTTAGTAAAGGGCTGACAGTGCAACTTTCAATTGCGGGTTTGGATGCGAGTGTTGAGGGTAGGATTCACGCGTTGGATCCTCAGTTGAATCAAGAGACTAGATTGCTAGATGTGCAAGCCACGGTGCCAAACGCTTCAGGGGAGCTACGTCCGGGTATGTTCGCTAAGGTACAGGTGGTATTGCCAGAGAGCGATAGGTTAATTGCAGTTCCGACCTCAAGCATAAGTTATGCGCCATACGGCGATATGGTCTGGGTAGTCGAGAAATTAAAAGGTCCTAATGGAGATGAGTATTCCGGTGTACGGCAGCAGGTAGTGAAACTTGGCGGTCGTAGAGGAAACCAGATAGCGGTGTTGACCGGATTGAAAGAGGGTGAAGAGATCGTAACTTCCGGAACGTTTAAATTACGACCGGGAGCAGCGATCGTTGTTCGAAATGAACTTGCTCCTCCGAATGATGCTGAACCAAAACCAAGCGAGAGTTAGATGAAGTTTACCGAACTTTTCATTCGTCGACCGGTTCTTGCGATC
>CAZJXY010000035.1:0-14860 GCA_964549925.1 uncultured Bdellovibrionales bacterium
AAGGGCCGATCTGGTGCTGTTTGATGTGCAGCATTATCAGGCGATTCCCTATGCTTTTGGTCGGAATGTTGTCAAAAATTTAATCGTTCAGGGGCGTGTGCTAAAGGAGAATCTCGACCCCCTCAGACTTTCTTAGTGCTTCCAACTTAGTCTTTACAATCTCACCACTCTTCTCTTGCCGCAGACGCTGTTCGATCATCGGCTTCACCTCATCATAACCGAGCTGCCTTGGATCGCGGTGTTCTTCCTGCTTTATAATGTGAAATCCGAACTGTGTTTTTACCGGCTTTGAAATCTCTCCCGGTTTCAGAGCAAAAGCTGCCTGCTCAAACTCTTTGACCGTCTGTCCCTTCTCGATAAAGTCAAGGTCACCTCCCTTCGCTGCTGAGGGGCAATCTGAATCTGACTTTGCGACCTCGGAGAAGTCAGCATTGGGCTTTGTCACCTTTTGGTACAACTGATCAATTTTTGTCTTGGCCGAAGCTAGATCCGCTTCAGCAGCGGCAGGATCGACTTTTACCAAGATATGTCTTACATGCACCGCTTCTCCCAAAGCATAATTTGCCTTATTTGCCTCGTAATTACCTTTTAACTGCTCATCCGAGAAGGAAAGGTCTTTCACCAAGACCTCTTGAATGTACTTAGTAATTAAAATATCCGAGCGCAATTCCTGCTTGAAAGTTTCATTTGTTAATCCCATTCCCTTGAGGAAAATTTCGAGCTTTGCACTATCACCAAAGCGCTGGATTGAGGCATCGTACATCTGATTTAACTCGTCATCACTCAACATAATGTTTGACTTGGAAGCAGAGTCTACTAAGAGCTTCCGATCGATCATTTGACCAAGCACCATACTGCGAACTTGATGCCGTGCAGCGTCATTTCCACCTTGAGGATCTAGATATTGAGCATAGCTTGGCCGCTTCCTCACTTCTTCATCCAACTGTTTTAAGGAAATCTCACTTCCATGAACTCGCGCTACAATTTTGTTAGGATCGTTCTGGTCTTTGAGGGCGGCTTCGGATGGCACTGCGGGTGAAGGCTCTTCAGCCTGAAGAAAACTGACTTTCGCCGTCAAATTGGATAAAATCGAAAAGCAGAGTAGTACGGCACAAATTTGAGGACATTTCATAATCTTCCTTGGATTTCGGTCTACTAAATGGAGTGATATATTGCAAAGTCAATTCTCCTTTTATTTAGTGGGGATTGGCAAGGGCGATTTACCTATTCTAAAAATTTCGAGTGAGCAAAAAAACGGAAAAAAATGATGAGATAGACTTCGTAATTGCGGAGGAGGGGGTAGGCTCAGGTATAGAACTCTCCGAAGCAACTGGGACTCACTCCTCTGCTTCGTTCTCGCCGCAGAGTCGTCTATTTGGATCTCAAGGACGTTGGGCGGTCGCAGCATTATTATTATGCTCAGTTCTTTACTATCTATTCTACATGGTATTCGGTCAATCACGAGTGAGTGACTTTCCGTTAATAGAACCTGGCAGTTATCTGGGGGTGATTGAACGAGGAATAGGCGCGAACTCTGATGAACCGAGTATCTTATATGTTGAGCGTGATACCGACATGGATTCAATCTTTTTTGCAATACTGCGGGCTGGATTTAAACCGGCAAATTTTCATGTCTCCGCTTCCGGTCCGCTTGCACCCCTGACTCTAGTCTCGACTGAGGGAAAGCTAAGATTTACCGGCAGAATGGTATCGACGGGTCTCTATAGTGGTGAAGTTGAAAATTTGGATACCGAATCAATTGGAAGCTGGACTCTTTCCAACATTCCGGCACAGCTTGATCTTAAGATGAGTCCAGAGGCAGCGGAGGAAGTTCTGCGCTGGCTTACTCTGAGAGCTGAGCTGCGCTATACAGAATCCCGGATTAAATTGGCTGAATCAACTGTACCGGAGCAAAAGCAGGAGATTGAGAAATTGACAGAGTATCTGACTGAGGGGCGGGTGCTAAAAGAGCGCAGTGATAAGAAGCTTAGAGTAGCACAGAGCGAACTCAGCGATGCTCAAGAAAAGTTGCTCGCCAATCAAAAAGAAGCTGATAAGCTTGCAAAGCAGCTTGAGATTTCGCAAAAGGTCACAGATGCCGGAAAGCTTGTTTCGCTCTCAAGAGATTCATTGGAACGAGAGCGGCGCTGGATTGAATCGATGTTTAAAACCAGTAGTAGTGATGGTTCATCTGACCTTGTGCGGGAGATAGAGCGGGGAGAGAAAGTATTGGATTTGCGCGCAAAGATCGCTGAGGCAAAAAACAAGCTCTCACGCTTGATCTATGAGAGAGAGAGGGGCATTACTCACGGGGCGCCAGAAGCGTTAGTACCTGGAGAGGTTCCAACCGAGAACGTAGATGTCTTCACAGGTAATTATTAATGAGGGCGTTAATTCACCCCATAATTGTTCTTCTTGCGCTAAACTGCGCCTGGGGTGCAGAGAGTAACGAAGAAAAATCTACTCCTGAGCTCGGCCGAACTCAGATCGTCGATCGAGTCGTAAGTAGCCAGTTTCCATTATCTGATGCACTCCTGTTTGTTGATTTCAATAACGGATCCGTTGCCAGAGTTGATGCCGAAATGGTTTTACTTAAGTCAGCAGTGGGCAGGGAAGGATCGAGTTCTGAGTGGTTAGTCGGCGCAAAGGTGAAGGTTCCAGGGGACAGTCAAGAGATAGCGCTGAGTGCCGTATTATTGGGAGAGAACGGTGAAGTTGATATTGCGGCACCGGAGCTTTGGTCGCCCTTACGAGACGAAAAGGGTGACATAACCAAAGAACTTCTGCAAGCGCACTTAGTTGAACAGCAGGGGGTATTAAAGAGCTGGGAAGTGCAGATGGATGCTCAAAAAGAAAGTCTTAGGCGATTGCGCGCTGATGCTGAAGTCATTGCTGATGTTGGAAAGATTGTGGATGCAAGAGAAGAGTTAGAGCGGGTAAGCACTGACATATTAACCTATGAAAAATACATTGCTTCCCTTAAAGAGGCGCTCAAACTGGTGAAATTGCTTCCGGTTCCGAGAAATTTTTCGCAACGCGAGCTACAACTCACTCAACAACTGCAGGAGCTTGCGCAAGCCGTGCGACAGGCTGAATCTGGAGAAATTGATCGGCGTGCTGCCTATGAAGAAGGGCTTCAGCGTAAATTGGAGATTGTTGAAGAGACCCGCTTTGATGATCTTGAAACTTTGGAAAATACCTATCAGCGGCTGAGTGAACGAATTGCAAGATTGGAGGAGGCGCAATGAATTTTTATTTATCTTCTCTTCCGTTATGTGTTGAATTAGCTTCAAGGTGGCTGCTAGTTAACTGACTTTATGCCTTGGTTGAATGTTGTGCCTTGCTGGTAATTTAGGCTGTAATATTAACGAATTAGTCTTCATAAATCGCATCCGTAGTTCTATCTTTAGCGCCTAAACCCCGTATAATAATAGGCGTTAGTCGGGTTCCTGCTTGAAACCGATTGTTCTCTGTATAAGTAACTAGTTTTCCGGGTAGAAGATGTACTCCATTGCGTTCTGAAGGAGGAAGACCTGCTTCAGGGCGCAAGTGCACAACAAGGTTAAAGAGAGTTTTACTGGCTACTCTGTGGCCAAATCTCGACTTGAGCATTGCCCCTGAGAAAGAGACGCAGATGTCGATCGAATCGTTCGGTGCCTGGGGATCGCTTCTCAGCACCGTTTTCTACCTCGGCGCAGCCGTTCTCCTGCTGGCCCTCTCGTTCAAAATCACCGACATTCTCACTCCCGGCACACTGCTGGATGAGGTGTTGGAGAGGAAGAACATGTCGCTCACCATGGTGACAGCGGGGTCTTGGATCGGCGACGCCTTCATCATCGCAGCAGTCATTGGCGGTACCGGCTCGGTCCACGATGACGCGCTGTTCCACGTGACGGGAACTCCCGCGCTCAACTTGTGGATCAACTGTCTGATCTGGGGTGTCGTTGGCATCTTGGTGAAGGCGGTGTTCTACAAGCTGCTGATCTCGGCCCTCTTCGGAAGGAAGGTATCAGAGCAACTGGCTGCCGGAAACGTGGCTCTCGGCACGCTTCTCGGCGGTGGATTTCTGGCGCTCGGTTCAATCGTCGCTGGAATCGTGGGAGGATAGGAAGCCAAACATGGAAACATTGGGCAAGTTTCTTGATCGTTCCATAGCTGCTCTACAAGCTCTAAGGTTCAATTAAGTGCACTTGCCCACTGTTAAATTTCTGATTTTTAATTTAAATAGGCTCAGCGCATACGACCGTCCAATTAGATCATCTCCTCTCCATCAAAAGAGCATAGCCGCTGATATGGATAAAAATTTAAATCATCACGAAAACGATAGCGATTTGGCGATTGAACCAATCTCTTTAAAAAATGTTGAAGAGGCTATTAACTTAACCAGACTTTGTTTTCCTTTGCTCCGCGACCAGAAGATGGCAGCTCTTGATTTTTACGCTTTTGCCCGTGGGAAGATGAGCGGGCAGGATCCTCTAAAACGAAAGCCGTGTACAATTGTGGGGTACCAGATATTTCGTAATAAGAATGCTGCGATTGGCACAAGCGGGTTGTACTATTATCTCGATCGGCCAACATCTTTATGGTTGTCTTGGGTGTGTGTCCATCCTGAGCGGCGTAACCAAGGAATTGGAACAGTAATTATTGATCACGCAATTCGGACAGGAAAGAAGTTAAACTTCGATTCCGTTTCCTGTGTTACTAATGATGAGAACGAAAATAAAAACGTCCATCGGTTTTATGAAACCAGTGGTTTTGTCAGAGTCGATATGATTCATTTTCGAGACGAGAAACTCCGCGTTTACGAAAAAAAGCTTCAGATTACGTAGCCGATCATCGCAGTTTTAGCAAACACGGTAAGCTCAAAGGTTAGTTAAGACCGAATCAGATGAGGGGCAAACCAGCTGCTATTTTTTGTTACAAGTGATCGGTCTTCACGGACTCCAATTCCAGATGGATTCCCCCCAATACACCATGATCCAATAATCGGATAAAACTCATCGAATTTAGGCAGAGGGAAGAACTCTTGATAAACATATCCTTCCTCGCCGTAAACTCCGCTAGTCTCAAATTGAATATCCGGAGTTTTTATACTCACATTGGCTCCCTCTCTAGATAGCAGCGGCTTTCTTACAATTCCTGAGCTTTTCAATTCGTTCGGATAGAAAGAGGCTGGTAATAGGTATGGATGTTCAGGAAATAGTTCCCATAAGATTGGCAAAATCGCTTTGTTGCTTAAGATCATTTTCCACATCGGTTCGATGAATTTTGCCTTAGCTTTATGTAATGAAGAGGAGAATCGATCAGTGCAAAGCCACTCCCAAGGATAGAGTTTAAATAGGTGATCGATCTGGCGATCTTTTTTATCCAAATAGTGAGGAGAGCTCCCATCCCACCCGATCTCGTCAAGATAGAGAAAACTGCCATTCAGTCCGGCATCCTCAGCGCAGAGTCTCAAAAAATCAACAGTGGCAAAATCCTCTGAACTATGACGCATACAGGAAAAATGAACTCTCGCACCCTTTGGGGCAATCTTTTTCCAGGTCGAAGTTAATCGATGACGCATGCGGTTATACTGAGAGGAGTTGGGATGGAGCTCATTTTTCCACTGCTCTTGAACATCAGCTGCTTCAAGCAACCCGGTTGGAGTATCGGCGTTATACTCCATCATCTTCGGGCCGTTTACTCCATCGTAAGCAAGATCAAAGCGGCCATAGAGGCTTGAATCCTTATTTTTCCAAGATGCCCTAACTAAATCATACATGTCTGGTGGAACCTGGAACCTGTATAGCAGTTCCTTCTTGATCACATGCTCAACCGCCTCGAGGCATAATTGATGAAGTTCGTGGGTAGCTGTCTCAATTTCTTCAATCTCCTCGGCCGTAAACTCGTAATACGCTGCTTCATTCCAGTATCCGCCCTTGACACTGTGGTAAACAAAGCCAAGGGCTTCGACTTTCTGTTGCCATCCGGGCCGTGGTGTAGAAGGTAAACGCTTCATCGTTTAGTTTGGAAGAACAATATGTGGTATGACCTTACCTGGTTTAAACTCAGAATTGAATTCCTCAAATGATACCGCAGCATCCCATCCTCCCACCATCCAACAATTGAGTATGGTTTGTTGGGAATCTAAATCAGTCTTCTGTTGGTAAACTACATTTTCGGTACCAAATTTGAAACGATCTCCCTCGATTTGAGTAATATTAGGGAAGAGTTTAACGGGCCTTGCGTTTGTAAACTGATTCCACTCGGTTCGAACCAGAAAGCGTGAATTGGGATTAAGCTCCGATAGTAAAGCCAAAAAGCCAGCACTTTCCATGATAATTTTCCAAGCAGGCTCAAAGACTAGCTGACTTTCTTCGAGTAAGTGCGTGCCGAATGGATCATTCAAAAGGTAGAGCCATGAATGCTGTTTTATAAGGCAATCAATCTTCCTTCCGCCGTAATCTTCAAAATGCTTCTTACTTTGATTCCAACCGATTCTATCCAATCCGGTGTGGCACGCAGAGAGTCCTTGGGTTTTGAGCACGTCAGAAATATAACGGACTGCTGAGCCGAATTCATCTTCTAGGGCGGAGGTAACAAGATGCATCTCCCCAAAAGAGGAGTCCCGCCAAAACTTAGCGATGCTTTCCCGCATCTCGTTATATTGTTTGGCTTGAGGGAAACTCTCCTGCTTCCAACGCCATTGGATAACTGACGCCTCTCTAAAATTAGGATGGGTGTCCGCATTAATACTTAGCAATTTTAGATTAAATGGCGACTCAACAACAAAATTAAACTTAAGAAGAAATGAGGGCAAACGGCTATTCCAGGAGCTTAAGATCAGCGGGACAAACTCATCACAAATTCCCAACTCCTCAAAGCGATTTCGCTCAACCACGTGTGATACAGCCGCGAGGCAAAGATCGTAGAGTTCCTTGAGCGTACGCACAATTTCTGCGGTATCAGAGCGAGAAAGTTCAAAAAAGCAGTCCTCGCGCCAATTTAACGGTTTGCTTCCCGCCAGAGACCTAAGCCTCGCATTAAGATCGGATCTTATTTCGCAGCTTAGGCGGCGCACTTTAAATTTCCGACTGACCTATTCTAACTCACACCTGAGCCAGGTCGGCTACCGAATCCGCCACGAAATCCACTCGAGCCATTGTTATGGCTACTGCTACGGGCTCGTTCTGCTTCGGCGCGCGCAGAGGCCTCAGCTTTTTGACGTGCGATCTCTTCTTTGGCAGCCACAAGTTCTAGTTCAGAGTCCTTGTTGACTCCATAAGCTGTACTCGACGCACTCTGATAACTTGAGTACGAAGATGAACCATAAAGTCGACTGGGGTTAGAATAGCTATTATAGACATGCGGCACGTAATAAGTATTTCCGTAATCACGATTCCCGCGCATGACCATATACCAGAGCAACATGTCAGTATTACTAAAGCCGTGACGATAGATCACGGTTGGAGATGTTTGTTGTGTGGTCACCGCTGATTGATCTTTGCTATGAATATCAACTAGTGAAAGCTCGGCTTGAACATCATCGCGCAAAGCCGCTAGAAACTTAACAAGCTCAGTTCCAGCCAGCACACCGCCTGAGCTTTTCAGTTCCGGTTGATCCCAAAATTTGGAGATATGTGCTTCATCTTCAATAGTCTTTTGAAAATCCGAAAGAGTCGAGTCCAAAAGCACCAACTCCTTTCGCAAGCTTTTAAAAAAATCTTGATCCTTTTTTGAATCGAGGTAGCTGTCGAGATCTTTCAACGCGTCTCTGGTTTGAGCGACTGTTTCACTGTTCTCATTAAACCAAGAAACCCCTTGGCTTTTTACTCCTTGAAGCACAACATCAACCACTTTACTGGCACGATCGAAGCGCGTGTACATCTCAATTAATTCAGGAGCACGTGCGACCGGACCAAGCTGAACTAAATCCCATTCGAGCGCCAGGCTCAGCTGCTTTAGTTGATCCTGAACACCAAGTAAGATCGTGTGACCTTCCGATTTTCCATCCTGGACAGGAATCTGCCAGGCCGGGGACCCATTACCGGAGGATAATATTTCGCTAGCTCGCCTTGAAGAATCACGCAACGAAACAATTTTACTTTGGGCTTCCGTAAATAACGGATTAGTCGAGGCCTGATCTAGCGCGCTTGAAGCCTTTGTAAGTTGATTTCTTAAATCTTCAATCTGTGGGTTGCTTTGACTAATAAAGCTTGATGGGTTCCCGTTACCCAACGCTTGCTCATATCCTTTGATGAAGCGAGAAAGCGGCTCCTCAAAATTGAGCGCAGTCTTTAAAGCGGTGCGAGTATCTATTTCGGCTTTGACCGATTCGATATCACGCTGCGCACCAGCGGTAAGAGTTGAATACGCAGGCCTAGGGTCGGGCTGACTCTGGTTAACCGGACTCTGCCTCGCGCAGCCGAGAGAACTTAATAATGTTGCGCCAAACAAAAACAATTTGGCACCGAGACCAACTTGCTTCGGTCCAGATCCACCCTCAACTAACGATTCACTTTGCTCAAGCATAGCTCTTAATCCCCACATCAAAATAAAGAGAAACCTGAGCCCCTGTCCGGTTAGCTAACTCTCATTAGGTCAACTGACGCCAGGATTCTAGCCTGGAAGTCGTTGCTAACCAACAAAAGTAACTCACTGAATATACTAATTAATTCAGCAAGTTAAAAAAACTACTCAGCTTCGAGACTAACTCTCCCTAAATGGTATACTACGCCGTATAACGGCGTTCGTATTGAGATTTTGCGCCTAGTTTAGTTTTTAAGCAAATCTCCTGGGACGCAATATCGATCCTTTAAAAATTTTTTTTGAGTAGAGTTTTGCGGTCGTCCGTGACTTAGCGTGCTTTTATTCTAAGGCACTCTAATCACGGGGGTCCGCTGCCTTGTGCAAGGTTATTCTCGGTTGTCTGGATGTCCAACATCCCAATTCGAGAACCCTTTTCTCTTCAGCGGATGGATTCTTCACATGACCACTCTCAACCCGCTCGGTTTGAACATCAGTTCCAGGCTCCGTCTCAGCGAACCGTTCTGTGAGGGCCTCCAGTTTGGAGTCTCGCAGATCGATCGCTACTCCGTCGAAGGGTACGAGTTCATCGACTACACGATCGCCGCGCCCTGCAGCGATCGCTCGAACCCGTACTACTACGAAGGCAAGGTGACCTTGTATCTCCGTGTCCTTCCTGGAGGCGGCGGAGAGGACGAGGTGCTGTTGTGGTGGGGGGAAGAAGATCGCTTCCAGCGAGACATCCTCTCCCAGGTGACGAAGGCCCAGTTCTCGCATCTCTTCGGAGACGGCATCGGTACCTACACCCGCCTCTCCGAGATCCCTTCCGAAGGTCTCCTCGCCAATTGCGAAAGCAGTGGCGCGGGTTCCCCGGAGTCGAACGCGGTGCGCTACTGGGCCTTCGAACGCGATGCCACGGTTCCCGGTACCAACGACCACTACACCCAATACCTATTGGTGGAACGGGTGGAACAGGGTCCGCAATCCGGGAAGACTTTCTTGCGACGCGGCTACACCATCAGTTCGGATTCGGTGCAGGCGTAGTCGCGTAGAGTTCGACCGGTCCTAGCGATCTGTCGAGCTTTGTTTCAAACAGGGGTGGCTGCTAAAGAGTCGAGGTTCTTTAGAAAGGAGCATTTACTAATACAAGGCAGCCACCCCTGTTACATTATTTAGATTCGATATAGATCTATATAAAGTGAGCATTATTAAGGGGAAAATAGCTTTTATAAACGGCACCTCAAGTGCTGGGAAAAGCACTATCGCTGAGGCGCTTATCAGCAAAGAGCGTGCTCCCTGGATTCATCTCTGTTTAGATTTCTTTTTTGAGATGCTGCCACTTAAATATCAAACCGCTGACTGGCCCTTATATGATCACTTATGTCGCGGGTTACATCGTTCAGCTGTAGTTTGGGCAGAGACTGGCTTAAACGTTTTAGTCGAAAGCGTACTAGAGCGGCCAGACCTGGTAAAAGACGCAGCAACTGTGCTTGCTCCCCATGGGGCCTATTTTATTGCTATTACCTGCTCGCTTGAAGAGGCGAGGCGTCGCGAAAAACAACGCGGTGATCGACCGGAGGGGTTAGCCAAATTTCAATATGATTTAGTGCACTCTCACGGGAAATACGATCTTATTATCGACAGCGAAAAGACCGATGCTGAACGAGCAGCAAGGATGATAACGGACTTAACTAGCGGGTCTAAGCCCGCGAGCGCATTTATAGATCTAGTGAAATAAGGTGTGTTTGAATACCACCGTGATTTGAGGTAAAATTTCGCTGTATCGTGGAGGAAGTAAATGTCTAACATTGCTGTTGATCAAGACTCCTGGTGGAGAGATGCCAAGCTAAATACCTTGGCTGTAGTGGGATTGCTTCTTCCGCTTAGCTCGTGCGATCAGGAAGCACATCAAGCCGCGAGTACCAGGGTTGGTCCAGAAATTAGTAAACAGATTGCGGATTGGGTTTCCGCTACGAGCGCGATTGAAAAGAAAGCTGGCGTTTCGACGGATGCTGGATGGGTTCTGGGCAGTGCGCAGCGTGCGAGCGGTAAGAGTGTGGATGAAGTAACGTCCATCTTTAATAAATTTTATAAAGGCACGAGATTTGACGCGTATACGGCCGCCTCAATGACCTATGAAAGCTTGTTAAATCCACGCGTTCCAACCCCGGATGCGATGCTTGAGAAAGCCAATGCCTTTGTGGCCAAGTCTTCTGTAGACTCATACTCGGCGTTTACCTTGGCTCTGGCAAGTTTCAAAAGCGGTAAATCCGTAGATGAAGTGTATGATTATTACCAATTGATTGTGCACGCACCGAATTTTTCTTGTGATTTTAGCAGTGCTGCAGCTATGACTTTGGAGTTTGTTCCGTTTAATTATCAGTTCGATTCCGGAACTCAGCGCTAAAACTAGTCCGGTCCAAAGCGATTACTTGATTACGATCAATTGTTCGAGGGATAATATCAAGGTCGGTAAATAGGCAAGTATGATGACTGAGCTGGCAAATACACCCACCTCATTTTTTGAGCGACTCCGGATACATCCCGCCGACCCAAAAGATTTGGACGCCGTTCACAAAATACTTAGTCAAGCAACTGACTGGCTGGCTAGTCGTGGCATGACTCATTGGAATGGGGTTCATACCAAAGAGAGAATTTTGGCTGATTTTGAGAAGAGCAAAGTGTTGTTGGGGATGCTAGCAGACCGCGCAGTTGCCACAGTGACCATAAGTTTTGACACTCCATGGTACCATCAACCCAGCGATAGAAATTTTTGGCAGGATCCTAACGCATCAGCAGCGTACATACGCAAACTGGCGGTGTTACCGGAGTACATGAAGCAGGGACTCGCTACAAAGCTCCTTATGGCTGCAGAAGAAACTGCGCTCAAACTAGGATCAAGGTTTGCGCGGCTTGATACCAACCCCGCCTTTCCCGAGCTTGTTCCGTATTACATAGAAAGAGGCTACCTGAAGAGAGGTGAGCGAGATGGGAACTCATTTTTCGAGAAGCCGTTGAGTTCCTCGCTTTAAGTCGAAACCTACTAAAGATCAGACCAAGAAACCCAGTTAAGATTCGACAATCTGTTTCACTGCCGCATTCGATTTCGTAGCAGATCTCCACATAATTTCAAAGTAGTCGATGTAGGCGCGGGCAACTAGCGGACTCAAAATCTGAATCACAAAAATCTGCGGCTCGTACACTTCTATGGCTACATATTCGGCGGTAATTCTGGTTGAAGATGGCAGTGTCGGAAGATCTGATTGGAAGCGTATCTCGTTTCCAGGCAGAGTAAAGATCCGTTGCTTTGGCCAACCTGGATACGAGGGATGAGCAATTAACTTCTTTCTGACTTTGCTACGCTCGCTAAGTTTCAGGTAACGCTCAGAGTCGCTCCCTAAGACCTCCCAAAATTGGGAAGTGTGCTTCCCCGTTATAATTCTGATGCTACCGTCCCCGCGCTTTGCGGAATTGATGCTTTCAATTAAGTTTTCATAGAGTCCCTGCTTGCCGTACAGGACTTTAACTTCTACCTCTTGGTGTTGGGTGCCTTGAAGCTCGTGGAGCAGCGGCACCAGGCTAGAAGCCTTCTGTAGCTGCCGCTCGAAGATTTTTTCTAACTCAGCTGGGTTTGAAGCAGAAAAGATAAAACGGTTGTTCTTCGAAAGTTTTGTTACTATTCCAAAATCAATCAGGCGATCTAGTCCTTGATAAACCACTTGCCGATGCAGTTTAGTTTTCTCGATCAGCGGTCCAGCACTGGTTGGTCCCAGAGAAAGTAGCTTTAAATAAATGTGAGACTCGTTTCGACTCAATCCCAGTTCGACAAGCGCGTTTAGGATCTGCTCTTGACTCATGTCTGAGGTTGAAGCCGCTGACTTTCTTGGTCTCCCCATAATTAGCCAGGTGTAAGTCTAGTTTGTTTACGAGATTTTAATATTTCGATGAAGATGGGTTTTTAATACCATGAAGGTTTCGGTCCGTTCCAGTCCCTTGGCACTTTGAATTCCCGAAAGAAAGTCGTGTAGTTTCTCCACTGACTCTGCCACGATCTTTGCAATGATATCATAAGTGCCTGTAGGCTGATGGATCTCAAGCACCTCAGGATATTTACATAGTTCATCAAACAACCCCTGGCCTTGTCCAGGAATTATTCTAATGCCAACTAAGGCGGTCAATGGTTGCCCGAGCTTGGCGTTATCTACAATAAGAGTGGATCCCTTGATTACCCCAGATTCAACGAGCTTCTCATAGCGCGAGAGAACCGTGGCGGTTGATACGCCAAGTTTCTTACCGATGTCAGTGAAGGAGGTTCGAGCGTCCTTAAGCAGGATGCCAACGATCTGACGATCGAGCTGATCCGGTACGTTTTTACGTAAACTCTCCATCAGAGCCAATTATACGCACTAAATTTATCAAATTAAAACAGATGATTATTTAGGAATAATCTCAATAGATTAAGAATATTTAGTTATATCGCACTATATGTAAACATTTTTCAGTTGACAGTCTGGTCATATTTGTCATATGAAAAATGACGATAGTAGGTGGTTTGCCAGCTTTGGGTTTTCTCGATTTGCTTCTTTTAGTGAAGGCTTCGGTTAAATTCGATAAACCTCGAAGGAGACAGGGTATGAAGCGAGTACACGGACAATATTCGGTTATTGACCCAATAAGCACTGAAGAACTTGATTCAAAGGATACGTTGTCACGAGGAGTTCTAAACGATCGGTCTACGGTTATCGTAAGACGTTGTTCGGGGCTTGTAGGAATAGATCGTGAGTCATGCGATAGCGATGGACAGTCTGCTAGTGCAAATCAGAAGTGCTCTAGGCCGTCGCGCTGATTCGACCATCGACGATCGTAACGATACGATCAGCAGCGCTGTAAAAATCCGCCTCATGGCTTACGGCTAAAACGGTGCGCTTATCGCGATGAGCGAGATCCTTTAAGATATTTCTAACATTTAGACTTGCCTTTGAATCTAAATTTCCGGTCGGCTCATCTGCCAAAATTAATATCGGATCATTAGCAAGAGCCCTAGCAATAGCTACTCGCTGACTCTGCCCACCGGATAACTGTTTCGGTAGCTTTGCAATCTCATTTTCCAGCCCCAATCGTTTAAGCAGGTCTTCAGCGCGATCTTTCATCTCCGAGCTTGGCCATCTACCCAACTTACGCATCGGAAGAAGTACGTTTTCCAAGGAGGAAAACTCAGGCAATAAGAAGTGAAATTGAAAGACAAACCCAAGTTTCTCCAGGCGTAAATCAGCAAGCTCATTTTCCGAAAGATTTGAGGTATCTCGTCCCTGGAGCTTAATACTCCCACTGCTAGGTCGATCTAGAAGTCCCAGTAGGTATAATAGAGAAGATTTTCCAGAACCAGAAGGCCCAGTGATGGCGACGAATTCGCCGCTATCTACCTCTAGATCGACGTCTTGGACTAGAGTAACTGGAACTTCGCCAGTCAGTCGCTTAGTTAACTGCTTGGCGCTTAACACCCGCTCCCTCTCCACTAGTGCCCTCCGCGCAATATATCGATCGGCTGCATTTGAGCGGCCTTCCGTGCCGGTAAAAGAGAGGCAAGAACAGAGGCAAATAGTGCAAAACCTGCGGCTATTGCAAATTGAACCCAATTCCATTCAATCGGCATATTCACTAGCTCGGTGCCCCATGGAGGTTTGAATCGAATCTGCATCAAGCCATACATAAGCGAAGAGCCAAGGGGGAGACCAATCAAGCAGCCACTTAGCCCAAGAATAATTCCCTGAACTAAGAAAATAAGTTGAATGTCAGTCGAGTAAAATCCAATCGATTTTAGGATCGAAATATCACGCTGCTTCTCCATGACGATTGTGGAAATTACGTTAAATATACCGAATGCTGCTACCACCAAGACGGCGCTTACCACTGTGTACATGATGGTATTTCTAACAGCCAAGGTGTTCATGATGTCTTCCGAGGCTTCTTGCCAGGAGACGGACTTATAACCAATGCGCTGTTCTAGTTCAGCGGCATATCCCCGGGCTGAGTATGGATCTGCTAATTTGATAATTAGTCGGTTTGCACGGTCTGGTCGGTTAAGCAATGACTGCACCCTTTTTAATGTCGCAAATGCTTGACGTGAGTCATATTCAGAGCGACCAGTGCGAAATATCCCTAGGATCTTAAAAACCCGCACGGTTCCATCGGCGCTGCCAACTGAAAGACTATCTCCGTAATTTACCGAAAGTCGTCTGGCTAGTTCCTCCCCTAAAAGTATGCCGTCTGGGTTTGCTACTAAGTCATCAAGTCTTCCCTTAATTAAGTAGCTCTCAATAGTCGTAACTCGTCGGATATCATTTGGTAACAT
>CAZJXY010000036.1:0-14519 GCA_964549925.1 uncultured Bdellovibrionales bacterium
AATTCGACCATCCTGAAGGAAAATTAGATAGAGATAATAAAGCGAAATACGTTGTTCCTAACGTCTGGAGCAAGTTTACAATCTGCTTTTACGGCACCCGATGAAAGGAAACATTCATCGATCAATGTATCTATCGTCGCTAAATCAGAGATGCTGCCGTTTAGGGCATAGCCAGCAGTGCGAGCTTGCTCTTGAGCATAGCTCGCGGCCTTATCATATTCAGCCCGTTCTTGCTGACTAAATACTGTTTTCTGAGCAGTTTCGCTGTGGCGAACGGAGGCTTGGCTGTACTCAGGCAGAAACGCGACTAGGAATCCAAGATCAGTGATATTATCAGATCTTGCCCCTGCTTGATAACGTAACAACACTGAGATGCCGAGGCATACCGGCTCTTTGTAGATTGACTCGTCATTGAACTTTATCAATGTCGTGTCACCGAGATTGGCCGGGTCGATCATCCAACGTGCGTGCTTACGTCGCACTAATATTCCAGCAAGATAAGTTGCGATTGTGCGAAGAATATTAGCGACCTCCTGGTCCTTTAGACCATGAAATACTGAGCGCTCAGAAAAATATCCCGCTGGGGCGAATTTTGTAAAAAATTCATCGCATAGGATAAAGTCACCGATATCGCCTTTTGCCTTTAATCCCCAGTTTTTTACCAGCTGCATCGCCTTTATCGACGCTTGATTCAACTGATCAATTTGAAGGCTTGATGCAAATTGGAAGACACCCCGCGATGGTGCCACGGGCGTCTTTGCCGTCTGGGTTGATTTGATGGCAGCAAGATTTGCCTCTAGCGCTTGCGCTTGATCCGGATCCAACCTCTTCAATGTCTCTTGTTCTTTCAGTGCCTCTTCTAGGTTTCCCATGGCGTGCAGTGCCAGCACTAGATTTCTTCTCGAGACTCCGCTGTGACGCAGCAAGAGCGTGCGCTTATAACACTCTGCCGCCTCTTTCCAACGACTGAAGCGTGAATGAATAGTTCCAAGGTGATGGGTAGCTTCTGATTCACGGTAGCCATGAAAGTCTATGACGCGTTGAAAGCATCTGCCTGCCCGGGCCATTTCCGACTCGTTGCCAGATTGATAGTTGGTGTTGCGCAGCGCAATTCCCAGTCCCAACCATGCATCAAAATGGTTTTCATCGTAACCCAAACAATCCTCAAACAGCTTACTCGCAGTTACACCGTCGCCTGCAATAACAGCCATGCGCGCGCGTTCATATAAAATATTAGGAGCAAGTTCTTTGTGTTTCTCGAGACCGTCAAGAATCACTTTTGCTTGATCCATCTCCTTAGCCCAAATTAATTGAGCTGCCGTTAAAAGCTCAGCACGCGGATGTTTTCCACCTTGGCGATTATACCACCCCATATATTGTCCGATCTGCTCATGCATTGCGAATGCACAAAGACAATCGAATTCCAGAAAGAAAAATTCATCTAAGAGCGCGCCTTGTTCTCTGGCTGAAGAGGCGTGATAGAAAGCTTCAAAAATGCGATCAGCGCGCAGAGCTAGCCAAGCTTGTTCCACATGCCATTGCGGGTCTTTTCCCCAAGGTTCTTTAGCATCCATATAACCAATCAGCTTTGCCTGCATCGCAACTTGACACATAAGGTTCATTACTGTGCCGTCTCCCTTAGATCTCGTGAGATTTACACCTTGCAAGCGCTGTGGACTATGAAAGAAGCGTTCAAGCAGATTTCTCGCTGGTGCCTCTAGCGGAATATATCTCGTGTCGCCAGCCTTTAAGTCGGCGGCAGCTACTCCATAGTACAATCCATCTTTGAATTTCCAAGATAGAGCGTCGACCGTGGACCACAAACCATAGTCTTTCATTGAAATTGACAAGAAACTGCCGTCCTTTCCCGAAACTGCGGGAACCGCTGCTTCCTCCGGCGTGAGGTATGGGACGTATAATTTCTGCTGATCCTTTAGCCAGCCCCAAACATTTTTGAATTCCGTTATTTTTTGTGCGGATTGATCGGACATGTTTTCCCCCATTAACTACAGCCCCGAATAATTATTTCGGCTGCTGTAGTGGATCCCTGTATAGCTGGGAGCGCTTGAAATAACTAAATATCTTAACAGCATACGCTAGCCGCCGTGCTTTTTCTCAACGACTTCGTGGGGGGTAAAATGGACCGCGATTTGCCTCAGAGAATTATTATAATGTTAAATCATCTTTAGAAAACCGAGTGTAACGCCGGTTAACGTGTATCTCTAATTATATGGTAGGGGCAGTCTGATCCTTAAGCAAATATTCGGTCTTGGGGCTATCGGCTGAACTGCCTGATATTAGGCCACAATCATCGCGGATGCAGCCTTGTCTACAGGTGTTCTTGCAAGCTTACTTTTGGGACATTCTTTGAAGTTGTTTCGATAGAGATCTTAACTTACCGCAAATGGCCCGATGGCTTTGGAGGTTCGGTAATTGAGCAACTTCCTTTTAAATTGCTCCCGGTCTCGTCCGAGAAGTATTCTTTCGAGCAATAATTGTTGGCAAAGATATTAAGGCAGTTAATACAGCTATTCAAGCTTTAAGAAGCTCTACCCTCACAGAATCAAATCTAAGCACACTCCCACCCCTTTTCTACATGGAGTTGGGAGGGCACTTACTGGTTTTTGGGGGCAATTTGTACGGTTGAACCTCCCGGATGAATTCACGCAAGGTTTTACCAAGGATCAGCATTCAGCGAACAGGTAACTTAGAATCTGGATTTTTATGCCGCGCGTTTTTTGGGCACAAACGACAATTCGATATCCTTATTCAAAGCCGAGGCGATGCGTTAAAGCATACTTATCACAACCCAAAATTTTGTTGTGCACCCCGCACAACAGCGCCTTAAATTCGTGAATAAGGCTATGCTCTGGCCTCAGGACCGACCGCTGTCGCGCAAACAGTCTGAAAGCATTGGGTAATTACTTATTCGTCGCAGCCTTCAACTATCACACTTCACCGAACTTCTTACGAATTATCTATAAGGGCGATGAGGGTTTCAGGGAATATTATTGGCGAGGAATTGACTTGCTTGGGCTAATCGGTTCACTTTTCATGCGGCATGAACAGGGTTTCACCTTAGCCGAGCTACTTGTAGTGTTCGCCTTGGTGGGGCTGCTTTCAGTGATAGCTGTTCCCAACTTCGCTGAAATGAAGGGACAACTCAGCGCCTCAGAAGAGATTAGGATACTCACCAAACGACTGGCTTTTGTGCGCGCAGAAGCGATGCGCCTTAGATGCAACATTAGAGTTCAGTTCTCCGAGTCCGGATACAGCATTGACATATATGATGATGGCTCTACGGAGTTTACCCACGAGTTCCTTCCGCAAACGAATTGGAGCGGGTCTATTCCGAGCGGAATTCTGTTTAACGGCAAGGGGTTGGTGCGTGGAATCGGCACTCAACTTAATCTCTCTATCTCCAGTCGCGGCTCGACTCTGGGATTAAGTATCAATCAGAACGGGTACGTCGATGTTTAATAAATTGAAATCTATGCATGTGCGATATATCAAAGATATCGAGTCACCTGGTGAAGGTGGTTTTAGTCTGATTGAAAATCTTGTTTCGATTATACTGTTATCCCTTGTTTTGGCCCCAAGTACCAATTTGATTGTTTATTCGATGCAGGCAAATTCGGCAGCGAGAAATTATTCAGTCACGGCTTCCGAGGTACAAGAAAAGATTGATCAGGTCAGAAATACCTCTTTCAATCAGATTCTGGCCGAGTTTGGTAGTACCTATAGTGACATTGAGGATGGAGATACGGCCAGCCAGGAGTGGACCTCGAATGAATCTCGCGCAAACTTTACGATCACCTATACCGCAATTAAGGGCGGCACAGTTGGACTTCCCGAGGCGGTGAAGATACATGTTCGAGCAGTTCAACGCCGGGGAAGGTTGGGAGATCTGCAGTATGATTACGAAACAATAATGGCAAAGTCGGCCTAAGGCAAAAGATGAGAGTGAGTAATTACGAAGGTGGATTTACTTTGACTGAGCTCTTGGTCAGTATGGGCATCTTTAGCGTGGTTGGCCTCGCTATGGTGAGTTTCGCCTCACGTTCATTTCGTATTTTAGGAGTGGAAACTAAGGCTTCAGAGGCAGCTGCTGAATTGCGCAGCGGATTAGCCCTATTGAGCACCGAACTTAGAATGAGCACATCAGTTTCACCTTACCTTGTCGGCAACGTAGAGGCAGTTGTTGACTGCTCTGCGCAGGTTTCGATATCTGGCAACACGGTTCGTTTTCTTGTAACCGAAGATGATGAATCCGGATCTTCCTCCGGAATGACGGCTTATTATGTTGGGTATAAATATGACAGCGCTTCGGGAGAGCTTATGCGCGGGGAGGTGGAGGCACCGTCGGTTTTCAATTGCACCTTACCGGCAGGCGATCCCCTGGCTTCTGGTTATGCAAAAACTTTGGCGCGAAAGGTTGTTCTAATTGACAGCGATGGGGATGGGGATGTGGAGCCTGCTTTTGCCCATAGTGGTAGTTCACTTGTCGTCAATTTGGGAGTTGAGGTTCAGTCCCCTGATGGTAGAACCATACAGCAGCCGACATCAACGCGCGTTCAGTTTAGAGGTTCATAGTTATGAGTGAAAGAAATGAGAGCGCCATGGCGCTACCGGCGACGTTGTTTATGATGATGATAATCGCATCCGTTACCGCAATTATCTCCACAATTGCGCGTGAAGGTTTGGAGCAGATCCCAGTCACAGATGATACGCAAAATACGTTTCTCGTCTCAGAGGGTGCAGCCAATGACCTAATGGGACAATTGGCGCTATATGGCTCGCTTTGGGATAAGCAAGCCTTCCTGGGAACCAAGCCAAGTGGCTATACAACTTACGCACCTTCTACTTACACTAGTACAAACGGAATCCCGATCTGCAGCGGAGTGGCTTGCCATCGCAATTTAGTTCCTACCGGAGGTGGCTTGATCAAAAACTTTGGTCCGCTAGGTGAGGATGGAAGTGAAGTAGATTCTGCCTATACTATCTCTGAGCAGTTAAATACTGATGACTTACAGGAGGCCGATGTGACTCTAAACGAACTGGCGGGGTGGAATCAGCTTGAGAGGCTCGATGAGTCTCCTCCTGGCCTAGACAACATTGGGGGGAATTTGAGCAGTTCTCTGGCTGAAGGAGGAAATGCTAAATCGGTGCGTTTTAGAGTCACTGCCACTTCGCGGAAGGAGCTTAAAGGTCGAGCCGGTTATGCCACGGTTGTGTTTGTAGTTAAAATGAAGATCACTTGAGGAGCTATATGCGGCTTAGAGGTCATTACAAAAAGACGACCGAACGTCCTTCAAATCGAGCTCGGGCCGAGATTAGCCTGGGTAAGGCACAGCTGCATAACTTCGGACCATGGGTGCAGAGACTCGTATGGGGCGTGGCACTGCCTGCAATTGCATTTGGCCAGGCAGAAATTCCAGTCTTGGTTAAGCCTCCCACGACGGCCAAAGTAATGATGATTGTGGATGATTCAGGCTCGATGAATGCAGTGATCGAGCATGCTAATTTCAACATGAATGACTCGGCGGTGGCTTCGTGTGTAAATGACTCAACCCATACATTACCATCAGTAATTTTTAGATTGCAGTCCGGGGCTGCTGCGCCTGCTCTGACTCAGCAACTTACCCCTGTATTGATAGAGAATAACTACGGCTTCAACGCGAGCGTAACCGGTAATATGTATGGCTCGCAGACGTTTTCCACTCCTACTAACTTTCCGGTCATTCAAACCATGACCTGCAACAATACTGCCGCTACTCCGACCTGTTGTCCTGGTACCTCAGGGTCGAGCTGCCCCAAAACCGGAATCAATACCGGCAGTTTGTATTCAAACTCCTCCATTACAGGCGCGGCGGTATTTGCGATTGCCAACCTAGCGCAGAGTGGGGGCAGTTATATTACCGATTCAAGTGGAAACGAATACCTTTATCTCAAGTATCGTAAAAATGACTACACCACCATGACTGAAGACTGGGGAGATGTGTGGGCCTCTTTTAATTCAAGCGGAGTGCCACAGGTCGTACACACCACTACTTTTTCTACTGCGGGTGGCACAGTGGTATTTAATGGGAAAGAGGTTTTCCTCTCACAGGGCTGGTACCGCGGAGAGTATCTGAAATGGATCTTTTACTGCGCAAGCAGTTCGGAACTTGCCGCCCTTCCCGGAACGAACCGCATCCTGGCGGTTCGTGACGTTATGACAACTTTAATTAACAGTAACCCATCGGTCAATTTTGGTATCGCTAGCCTTAACGGCAGCACTTATAGCGCCGGAACACACAGTAGCAGTAACCTAATGTCACAGTGGTATACCCCGATGGGTGACGGCAATACCTGTTCGACCCCAAGACTTAAGGCGGCTGTGGGGACTGCCGCAGCCACGTTGCTAACAACTGTAAACACACTAACTGCGCGAGGGGGAACGCCATTATCGACAACTTACTTGGAGATGCTGCGCTATTTTGCAGGTGTTTCGAGAACCGATTCATGCACTTCTAGTACAAGCGCCTATACTTCCCCGATATCGGGCCAATGTGATGCTCACGACATAATTCTTCTTACGGATGGGTTGCCCACCGGTGAGGCAGTTAAAAAACTACCAACAAATGCCTATGTGACTAAACTAGACGGTTACTCGAACACAGTTGCTAACAATAGTTTGTGCGGCTCAAGCAACGACTGTATCGCTTCATTTATGTCAGATGCAGCGTGGTGGGGATATCACACCGATTTACGATCAAGCGTGCCTGGAACGCAGAACGTTGTGAGCTATGCCGTTGGCTTTGGGGTTCCAACCTACCCACTGCTTGATCAATTTGCCTCATCCGGCGGTTCCGGGGCGTCATATAATGCTCAAAACTCCACAGACTTGGGAACGACGCTTCAAAATATCGTTGATATTATTTTTGATACTCCAACTTCGGGTGCGGGTGTTGCCACCCTCGAAAAGCTATATGGCGAGACAAAGGTTTATCAACCAATCTTTTTCGCCGACACATGGACCGGAAAGATACAGGTTTATACATACAACGAATCAACTCAAGAGCTTGATTACACGTATGATATGTCGCAGCAATTGGAGGAGCGTGATTTAAGTGCTTCCCCACGAAATATCATCGCGGGATATGACCCTGATGGAGATGGCAAGACCAATCAAACTAAGGCGTTTACATATGCGAACGCCGCCACCCTCAGACCTGAACTATTTAAATTTATCATCAGCGGCAGTGTAAGTAGCTCACTACTTGCGAGCCCGATTTCTGCTTACACCACTAGTGCTGCTGCGCAGACCCTTATTGATTATATTCAAGGCACTGATTTCCCCGGTATGCGTACCCGAGATCGTGACGCTGATGGATATGTGGACCGTTTGGGAGATATCGTCTACTCCAGGCCGACCGAGGTTGGACCGAAGAATGGAAACTTTAATGCGCTTCAAGGTTACGCCGACTTTACTGCAAGTTTGCAAAGTGAGCCGAGACTGCTGCTTGCTGGTGCTAACGATGGCATGATGCATGCCTTTAATTCCGAAACAGGTGAAGAACTTTGGGCCTACATACCCTCTTCACAGGTTCCATATTTAGAGCGCTTAGCCAGACCAGCGTATAATACTCAGTATCGACGATCGTATGTCGATGGCCTTATGACGGTAGAAGACGTCTACCGCGGAGGTAGTTGGCGTACCCTGCTCATGTTCGGGCTGCGCACTGGCGGGTCAACCTATACAGTATTAGATATTACTGACAGAGAAAACCCGACTCTGATTTGGGAAGTTAGTGACTCCGCTGTTTACGGTCAGAGTTGGACCAGACCTGCCGTTGTGCTTGCGAACGGCAGCGGTTCCGATAACCCGGCCTCTTACTCTTGGTATATGGTGGTTGGTACTGGAGAAGGTAAAACTACCGCCGGTACCAATTTGGCGGCCTACAGCTTGGCTGCAACGACTCCGCCGTCAGCAACAACGATTGCGATCTCGGCGACAGATGCGGCAGGCACTCGCACTAGCGCTGTGGCAACCAGCCAAAATGATGCCGATCGCGATGTCGATCGTCTTTATGTGGGAACCGAGTTGGGGGACCTATATCGGGTTAAGGTCACAGGCTCAACGCCAACTAGCTGGACGGTCGCCCGATTGTACGATGGATCAACAACTCAACCGATTGTGGCGGCTCCGCTTGCGGTTTTGGCGGAGAATCCTCAGTACACTGGCGGTGGTTCAGGGGCTTCGGCTTTGCCTCTGGCTGTAGGAGTCTATTTCGGCACAGGCCGTCATGATACCACCACGGATATTACGACAATTGCCAACCAGACCCAGGGAATATTCGGGTTGTTCGACCCGGTCGATACTAGCAATGATACACTCTCCGCTGTGTTAACCAATCAGGTCAAAGCCAACCTGCAAAATCAGAGCATTGGCACTTTTAACATTCGTTTCGATACGGCTAAAGGTAAATACTATGTTCCCACTGGGAAGACCGGTTTTTATATCGACCTTGCCACCTCGATTACCGTCACCAGCGATAATTTTATAAACCCGGTGGGTGAGGTAGTCTATCCGCCGATTAATGTCCTTGGAACTCTGCTCTTTACCACATTCCTGCCGGATAGTGCGCAGTGTGACATTGGCGGTCACGGATTTTTGGAAGGAGTACACTTTCAAACTGGAGGTGGCTCGGTCGTTGATTTTTCGATCGATCCTGATAGTCCCTTCTACAATGGAGGAATACCGGATATTGATGGCAATGGATCCAAGAGTTCCTCCGATCTAACTTCTGGGTTTGCCAGTGCGAAACTCGAAGGGGTCTTGGATGCCGCTGTCGAGTCGATTGACCTCTCCGATGAAATAACTCCATACGAGCACGATGGTGAGTTGACCACAGAGGATGTAAGGTTACACACCTCTAACGGTGGAATATTGCCGGCGGTATCGGCAGTGGGACATACCGGTCTGCCCAGCTCACCAACAGTACTATTGGGCTCCGATAAGATAGTCATTCAAGATGCCTATCCTTCTGATCCGGCAGCTGGTGGTAGTGGTTCTGGTAGCGGTGGTTCAAGTGAAGGAGACTTAGGTGATACAGATTTAATGCCACCGCCCAAATTAGCGCCGATGAATATTTACAATGCGCCGGTTGAGGTGTTGAGCTTTCATGAGGTGAACTCTGACTAAGGAGAAACGAGAATGTCTTGGAAGATCATAGTTTTTACCGTAATATTGAGTGTTCTTAGTCCTGGCTACGAGCTGGCTTTCGCTCAGGATGATTCCGCACAGGAAAACACCACTTTGGCCGAGAGCCTGGGAAAGCAAGCCGAGGAAATTAGGCTAGGAATATTAAACGGCGCGCCGCAGTTTTCGATGGTTGGTGAACTAAGAAAAGAAGGTGCGGGGCGCTGGTCGGTAAACGGCGAAAGTTTTGTTGTTGATAAAGACACCGAAGTGGTCGGTTCGCTAAAGGCCGGGCAAGCGGCTGAGGTCAGAGGATACTTAAAGTATGGCAAGGTGAAGCGAGCACGTCAGGTTCTGATGCAACAACGGATAGAGCATAGCGGTAACCTAAAGGATGAAACACCTCGCGATATTCGCGCTAATTCATCTGGTCTAAAGTAGGTTTTTGCAACAACTTTAGATTTTCTGAAGCCATTGTTAAATTAGGATCGAGTTTAAGGGCTTGGTTAAATTCACTCTTAGCCTTCTCTAATTCGCCGCTACGCATGTAGACTAGCCCAAGATTGTTCCGTGCCAATGCACTCTTAGGATCGTTGATAATAGCAACTGTCAGGGAGTTTTTGGCTTCCTTCAGTTTTCCACTTTCCAACTGACTCCAGCCTAAAGCCAAGTAAGCACGTGAATTTTTCGGATCGGCAGTAACGATCTCGGAGAGCAGTCTTTCAGCTTCATCGGTCTTTTTGTTGTTACTGAGTACGATCGCTAGGCTTAGTTTAGAGTCGGGGTCTGATGGTTTAAGCGCGAGCGCCTTACGATAAGCGTCTTCAGCTTTATCTAAATCCCGCAACTTTTCATAGACAGCCCCCAGTTTGTGCTGTAGAGCGGCATCATCCGGCTTTAACTTAGAGACCTTATCAAAAGCTAGAGCTGCCTTAGCAGCTTCTCCTTTTTGGGAAAGGATTAGTCCAAGCTCGATCTGAGTTTCAAACGCATCAGGGCGCAGGGCCGTTGCGTGTTCAATGCTTTTTAAGGCGGCATCGAGATTGCCGTTCTTGCGATAAGCTAGACCCAAATTATGGTATGCTTCGTAATTTTTTGGATCTCCTTCGACCAAGTGAGACAAAGCTTGGATCGCTTCATCATAACGCTCT
Source organism: uncultured Bdellovibrionales bacterium (assembly GCA_964549925.1). GTDB lineage: Bacteria > Bdellovibrionota_C > UBA2361 > UBA2361 > J135 > CAZJXY01. The sequence continues at coordinate 10,336 of CAZJXY010000036.1, forward strand.
GTCCTAAGATAGGCGACACCTAATGCGAGCTCGGCCTCTTTGTCATTTGGGGTTAAAATAGCGGCTTGCTTTAAGTCAGAAACAGCATCTGCTACTTCGCCAGCCTCAAGCTTAATCTTTCCACGTAGTGCGTAGGAATGGCCCTCAGGCTTTATAAATATCGCTTGATCGAGCAAAAATCGCGCCTCACTTGTGTCACCCTGGTATGCCAAAAGGGAGGCAAGGCGGAAGTAGGTCAGCTCACTTTCTGGACAAAGCTTAAGCGCTTGCCTTAATAGCGGCTCGACCTGACTGGGTTGATCCAAGATCTGATCGGCCTGCTCCATTAAACTAAAAGCTTCGCCACATTCAGACCAAGCCGAAGCGAATGGGATCAAAAACAGGAGAATCGTTATAATTGATGAAACAATTTTCATAGATTACCTCTAATGTATGTTGAAACCAACATTTGGGCTATGCGGCTCCTCATCCGATTTAAATTTTAAATCGAGCTCAAGAAGAACTTTTTTTAGTCGCACCGCTGTTTTGGAATCGGGGTCAGCCTTGCCCGGCTGATTCTGGAATTTTAATGTCAGATTAGAAATCTTTGCAGTAGTCCGAGCTGTAGCGATTACGGCCTTGTAGTGCGCAACCCAAGCGCCGGGCCCAAAGTTTTTTACCGTGGTTTGATCATTTTTTGTAACCTTAGCTTTGTACGTAGACCTTGTATCGCCACTGCCTTTAGATGCTTCGACCTCGTAGCGCACAGTGGACGTGCTGGCTCGAAGCAGCGGCAATACAAATAAGTCCTCCTGTAGCCATAAGGAGAGTGTCGCGCCGTCAAACTCTTGGAAGGTAACATCATCGCCGTTAATATAGTAAAGCATCGGCGTATCGATCGCTGTACCGGGAAAAAGATTCGGAAAGTTAAACAATAAGGTAACCGGATTGCTGCCATCTAAATCTACCCGCACGATCTCAAGTTCAGAAGCCGACAAGTCGGTCTCAACGTAATAACGATGCAAGTTGACTGAATCTATCACCATAGAGTTGCCGCTGCTGGTGCTAGCGACAATTGTTGTCACAGAACCGCTCGCCCCATCAGCATCAAAGCGCACGATACGGGGGCCGTCATCGACGGTAAACATAGTTTCCCATTGTGTAAACCTCGATTGCATCCGGAACATTCAATCCATTACTTGAGTCAGCAAAAATATCTGAACCGGAGCGTCCACTGGATGTTAAATAATCTCCGTCGATTATGCTGCCCATGCTAACGCTCTGGTCAGTAGAATCACTGTGAAAAAGTTTAATTTGCGCCAAGCTTGATGCAGACAAAATTAGTGCGATAATTATAACTAGCGAGGATAGTGGCCAGAGCTTAATAGTAGGTGACATCCGAAATTTCCACCCCTAAACCCGTGTCTCAGTGTCTCTGTGGCAAATTATCTTACTTCCAAACATAGAACTCATCAACAAACGGCACAAATAGTAACTCTGTAGTTCCAATTTTGATCTTGTCCCCTTTGGAAAGGTTCTCTGGAGAAGCGACCTCCTCTCCGTTTAGATAAATTAAACCGCGACTTTGTCCAGGCTGTAATTTGAAGGTGTGCTTAGTCGGGTTGAAACTAATCGTCGCGTGATTTTCACGCGATACCGCGTCATCATTTACAATTATATCCATGCTAGGAGAGCGTCCAATAAAATTTCGTTCTGCGCGGATACGAAAATCCTTGCCTCTGTCGGGGCCATCTACTGCAACTAGCCAACCCACAACCGGATCAAATCCTTTCTCTTTAACCATGAAACCCACAGTTTGATGCCCTAGGCGCTGCGGTTCGCCGCCACTGGCAGTGATCGGAGCGCTTACTTTATTCTCCGGCTCGCTTTGAGCGACCTCGGCGCCGCAAAGCGGGCAGGAGGAGCTTTTCGTACTATCAAAATAGTGTCCACTTGGACATCTTTTCATTCCCATATCGTCACCTTTATTAAGTAGTTTGGAAATATTGGCCGCTATATTGGAACAGCTATTGGCAGCAACTTTGCCAATTGAAGATAGCAGCGCAAGCGTAACGTGTCCAAATTGGCGTAGCAGCAGGCCAAATTTTTGCGTTCCCATCTTTATCTTTTCTGTATTCATGAGCTCCCTTGAGTCATACAGCGACTGAGCACGGTCAGTCAATAATTTATGGAATTGTTATAGCGATCACTAGGGGAAGGTAGAAGGAGTAGCAGACGCAGAAGCTGCGGCCCGTTCCTTAGTTGCACGACCCGGTGCGGTCATCGACCTAGCTTCGTTCACACGCTGACGCGCTTTATAAACCTGCCGCTCGAGATCTGGATTATTAGGACTCTTTTCCAATAATTTTTCCAGTCTTTCTAGCTCATTTTCAAAGTGAGCGACATGTGCCGCTCCAGGATCTTGTGCGTTTTGGGATGTCAGTTCATCAAAATGTTTGACGGACTCGGCTTTCAGTCTGGCGCGCTGATCAGGCGGGGCCGCAATCATGCTCTGAATATAGTCTTCCCGCGCCTCGCGCTCTGATGGTTGAAGATTATTACGCCAGCGTAAAACGCTCTCTTTGCCGTTAAACGACACCCCAAATATCTTCATCTTGCCAGCTTCTTCGACTTTTATATTCGGTATGGTATAGATTTGCACGAGATCTTTTTTCTCATAAGAAAGTATATACCCTGTGAGGTAAAGGCTAGACACGTCGGTACCCTCTGGCACGAAATAAACAAACCAATATTCGCCAGAACTCTTAAAATATGCAGTTACGAATTCATATTTCGTGTCCGACATCGGAGAAGGATTACCGTCAAAGGTGCGATATTTAGGCGGTTCGCCCCAAGGAAGATCTTTAGGCCCGGACCAATCCCCATAAGGTATGCGCACCCAAAAATCTAAATCTACATATTGGTTCCATTCGATTAGAGCTGTCATCGGTGGCTCTTCAGCCTGTGGTTGCTGCTCAAGTTCCTTGATGCGCTTTAATAACTCTTCTTTTTCCTGCTCAAGCTGCGCGATGCGTTGATTTGCCTTCTCCAGATCCTGTTTAAGCTGAGTAATATAATTATCCAGACGCGCCAGCTTATCTTGAAGCTCGTCTATCTCATCTTTCAGATCTTCATTTTCAGCTTTAAGTTTATCAATCTCTTGCTGCGCAGCGAAAAGTTTAGCTTTAAGCTCTTCATTTTCTTTCCGCAATTTAGCAATCTCATCTTGCAGCTTAGAGAGCTCCTCGGCGGTGATATCGCCTTTACCTGCTCTACGCAGCTGGTCGCGCAGCTCCTCGTTGGCTTCTTCAAGTTTTTTTACCTGCTCTTCAAGCTCTTTAACACGCTTCTTTAAGTTATCCACCTCCTCTTGCGAGGCCATAGAGGTTCCCATCGGCTTCAGATCGGGGCAGGCAATATAGTACGGGATCATTCCTAACATTAGAAAAAGAAATGCACCCAGCGCCCCGGTTAGAATATCGAGGAGCGACATGTTTATGATGTTTATCTCTCGATGCTTTGATTTCACCGGTGCGCTACTAGTCTACGTATAATCTGTTAATTAAGTTTCGCAATGTATAGGTGCCGATATCATTCAAAGCCAATTCTTCTTTCTCCTGCACAAGATGCATAAAGAAAACCATAATGGCGCTCTCCACCAATGCGACCATAGTACAATCGAACCCAACTGCGAGAGTTTTGGCCAGAGCTGCCATATTGATCTGTCCACCAGCTGGCACGGAAGCTAGCGTAGCTCCCAAGCCAATAACAGTACCGATAAATCCCAAGGTTGGAATTACCCAAGCGATGTAACGAATATTGGAGTAGCGCAGATCTACTCTATGTTGAATTAAATCTAGATTACTGCTCATAACGGCTACTGTTTGATCAATCGAGCGACCGGATTGAAACTGTAGGATACAGAGGTCGATTAATTGTGGTAAAAATCCACGACCACTTGAATATAACGCTGAAACTTTGCGCCGAATCGGTCCTAAATCGGTTGGACGTAAGACCGTAGCATCATCTTCAGGTAGCAATGAATGTTCTAAGAAACTTCCTTCGCGTGCTGCATCACGCCACCTAACATACAGCTCACCAAAACCAAGAAAGACAAGAATATGTTCCGCATTCTGAATGGTAAATGGGTAGATAAAATGAGGTGAGCGCCGATCTAATATGAGCGAAGCAACCCGACCATCGGG
>CAZJXY010000037.1:0-14364 GCA_964549925.1 uncultured Bdellovibrionales bacterium
ATTGAGTTGAAGTTTGGTTGCGAAGTGAGGCCTGACATAGAAGCAAGCGCCAGATCTACTACATTAACACCGGCCTCGATTGCTTTTAGGTAGGTGGCAGACTGGACACCGGCTGTATCATGGGTATGAAGATGGATTGGAATTTGGATGGCTTTTTTAAGCTCACTGATAAGTATCTCGGCAGCATACGGCTTAAGCAGGCCAGCCATATCCTTAATCCCGAGAATATGCGCGCCACAATCTTCAACTTGTCTTGCCAGATCAAGATAATACTGAAGAGTAAATTTCTTTCTCTGCGGATCTAGAATATCTCCGGTATAGCAGATACAGACTTCAGCCAAGGAATCAGTTCGTTCTCTGACTGTTTTAATAGAAGGCTTCATCGCCTCCAGCCAATTCATCGAGTCGAAGATCCTAAAGATATCGATTCCAGCAGAGGCAGATTCTTCTATAAAGCGCTGGATTAAATTATCCGGGTACGCCGTGTAGCCGACTGCGTTTGATCCTCGAAGCAACATCTGAAAGAGAATGTTTGGCACTGCCTCGCGTAGTAATCGCAGTCTTTCCCACGGACACTCGCGAAGAAAGCGCAGACAAACATCGAAAGTAGCACCACCCCACACTTCCATCGAAAACACTTGCGGATGATGCTTAGCAAAGCTCTCTGCGACTTTAAGCATATCGATAGTCCTTACGCGCGTAGCAAGCAGAGACTGGTGAGCATCGCGGAAAGTTGTATCGGTAAACTGAATGGTCTTTTCTTTTTTGAGCCAGTCAAGAAAAGCCTCCCGTCCTAAGCGGAAATAACGGTCGCGTGATCCTTCAGGGTAAGGAGAAAACTTGGCAAATTCTGGGACGACGCATGAGCGGAATACTTTATTGGGAGTAACGCTCTTAACGTCTGAATTTCCGTTTACGCTAACCTCAGCCAGAAAGTTCAAAATCTTAGTAGCCCGATCTCTTGCATGACTAAAGCGAAGAAGCTCGGGATGGGAGTCAATGAACTTAACTGTAGCTCGGCCCTCCAGAAAGATAGGATGATTGATTACGTTATCTAAGAACGGAATATTGGTTTTGACACCTCGAATGCGGAACTCCTGCAATGCCCGACCCAATCGCTCTGTAGCTGCCTGTAAAGTTCGACCGGATGCTATAACTTTGACCAACAACGAGTCGAAGTATGGTGAGACAACCGCTCCGGTATAAGCGCTCCCGCCATCTAGTCTAATTCCAAACCCGCCCGGACTCCTAAATGCTATTATCCGCCCATAATCCGGCTTGAAGTTATCCGCGGGATCTTCCGAGGTAATTCGACATTGAATAGCAAACCCATGGTGAGTAAGGGCGCTTTGACTCTGAATATCAATTAGCGGATGAGTAAGTGGGAGTCCCTTTGCGATTAATAGTTGAGTTCTAACTATGTCAATTCCAGTGATTTCCTCTGTCACCGTATGTTCGACCTGGATTCTGGGGTTGACTTCAATGAAGTATATATTTTCCTTCTGATCGACCAGAAACTCCACTGTGCCAACATTGTTATATTGAACCTGTTTGGCCATCGACACAGCGTACCCGTAGAGCCTTTGTTTCGCATTTTCGGAGAGTGTAGGACTTGGAGCAACCTCTACAACTTTCTGAAAGCGACGTTGCACCGAACAATCGCGCTCAAAGAGGTGTACGATATTTCCGTAGTTATCTCCCGCGATTTGAATCTCAATATGTTTAGGATCATCAATAAACTTTTCGAAAAAAACGGTGTCGTCGCCAAAGGCACGCAGCGCCTCGCGTTTTGCCTCTGGGAAAAATGCCTTTAACTCATCTAGTGAACGCACAACCCGCATTCCTCGACCACCGCCGCCAGCCGAAGCCTTTATAATAACGGGAAGCCCGAGCCTAATAGCTTCATTTGAGGCTACTTCGATATCAGTAAGCTTCTCACGGCTATCTTCAATTACCGGAACATCGGCCAACCTAGCGATCTCTTTAGCACTGATCTTACCGCCGAGTTTCTCCATAACGTCAGGACGTGGTCCGACGAAGGTGATGCCGTTGGCTTCGCACTGCTTAGCAAATTCAGCGTTCTCGGCTAAAAACCCGTATCCGGGGTGAATTGCGTCGACGTTGTGGCGCTTTGCTACCTCTATGACTTCATTGATATCAAGGTAGGGTTTTAGCGGATCTTCCTCCCGTCCAATTTGATAAGCCTCATCTGCCTTGTATCGATGTAACGAGTACCGATCCTCAAAACTATAAACAGCAACAGTTCGAATCTTTAGTTCAGTCGCGGCTCTAAAGATACGAACTGCAATCTCTCCGCGATTCGCGACTAGGAGTTTCTCGATTTTTTTCTCGGTATATCCCACGGGCGAATCCTATATCACCATCAACCCAAAAGGGGAACTTAAATTTTGGATCAATCTAGTCGAACAGTGATATACTTACCGTCTGACTGGAAAAGTCGAATCCCAATCCTAGCGCCGAGCGTTGGATCAAATAACAGAGGGCAGCTTAGCTTTAGCTGTCGGTCAAATCTAGTTCGGAAGTCGATCCAACACGGAGTGAAGGTAGAGCCGCAATCCCAGCCAAGATCAATTGCCCATCCATCGACTTGCTCTGTGTATTTCGAAGACATTAATGATATCTGCATTTGAGAGTTTGAAGCGAGTTTTGACTGCACTTTAATCTTTCCCAGTTGAGCAGCCTGCCCAATATCCGATCCTCTGATTAATCCCAAACTAAACCTAGCTCCGCCTAGCAATAATCTCTTTCTGGCGGTGTGGACCGCAAGCGTTCCAGAGTCCACAGCGATCCAATTTCTACCAAGACGGTTTGCTACAGACGCGGAGGTTCCGGAGCCCGAGAAGAAATCAACCACTAAATCACCGGGATTACTCGATGCCAGAATGATTCTCTCAAGCAGTGCCTCAGGTTTCTGAGTAGGATAATCGACGCGTTCAGGCTGGTTTCCGCGCAATGCCGGAATTTCCCATACGTCTCTGGCCTTGACCTCTGTGTATGGGCCCCTAATGTCGTTTAGAATAGTTATATTTTTAAAACCATAACGGTGCGAGATATAACTCTTCTCCTTAATTACATTCCAAGTGGCTTTACGCGCATCTTTCGCGACGAAATGAATTGTATCATGCTTTCTCCCAAATCCGATTTTTGAATTGTTGCCACCGGTTTTGTACGACCAGATGCATTCGTTAATGTAGTTTTCCTCTCCAAAAATCTCTTCGAGTAAAAGGCGAAAGTGTGCGCTTGTTCTATAGTCGCAATGAAGGTACAAGCTTCCGCTTTGGGCCAGTAACTGACGCATCAGCTTAAGGCGAGGACGCATAAATTCGACTAACCCTGCGCGCCCATCACTCCATATATCGTCATAAGCACGGACACTAAGTTTTGATTTAGAATCCCTAAAGTCATGATCTCCCACGCCCAATTCCGCAAAAAATGACGAGCCAACGCAAAATGGCGGATCTATATAGATCAGATTTATCTTTCCCGAATATTGCTCTAGCAAGGTACGCATCACTTCCAAATTATCGCCGCAAACTAATATCCCGTGATTGATAGCGAGAGCAGGGGTTGCTTTCTCGAGTTTCACCTTTTCGAATGATTCCTCTAGAATGAGCGCTTTGGGAATTGTAGGTGCGCTAGAGGGTTTTAGGGCGATTGCTTCCACCTTGGTATCCTATTTTAGCTCCGCATTCAGCGACAGATATTGTCGAACTTAAGCGACAAAATTTGTCACTTGAGAAATTTTGTTTGACGAATCATTAGCTAACTCATTGAAAGAGCATCTGGTTTCGTTGCTGTGCTCGCGGTATTAAATTTGCTTATTAGTCTATGCGTGCCGATAAGCTTCCCTGGCCCGGATTGCGTTGCAAAATGTGGACTTCCGGGGCAGGCGAGGGTTGCTCTCTCTAGGTCGGCATTTGCGACATTGAATCGAATCCCTTGAACAAAAGGGGAGGCCATGGCCTCCCCTTTCCCCATTCCCTGTGGTGCTATAAAGTCGTGCGGTTTCACATATGAGCAAGAAACCGCCTAAAAATAACCTATCGATAGTCGATGCCCATGCGAATAATTTAAAGAACATATCGCTTGAGCTTGAACACGATACCCTTACGGTCATTACAGGCCGATCCGGATCAGGAAAATCTACTCTAGCTTTCGACACGGTACATGCTGAGGGTCATCGTCGTTACATAGAGACATTCTCTCCATATACCAGACAGTTTTTCGACAAGACTCCTAGACCGGAGGTCGAGCGTATTGAAAATGTTCGGCCGTCGGTTGCGATTGAACAGCGTACTAGAATTCATAATTCCCGTTCAACGGTCGGATCGATCACCAATATAAATGATTACTTAAAGATACTTTGGGCTAATTTGGCTAAGCCCTTTTGTCCAATATGCCAAATTGAAATCACTCGGGCCGGGCCGGCCGCGATCTTGAACTTCGTGCGCGCAAGATTAGAGATTGATCCGGGCTTGATTCTCGGACTAATTGCGCCGGTGGTAGTCCAGCTCACCAAGAAGGATAAGTCCCAACAAAAAAAGATAAAGGCTGAACTTGCTCGACTTTCAGTTGTCGGTGTGACCCGTCTCTATGATCCGAGCTCAAATAAAATCTTGGATACTGACGGCAGCTCGGTTCCTTGTCTCAATCAGCATAGCGAGTTGTTACCGTTGATCGAGCGATTTAAATCAGGGCGAGGAATGGACGCCGGACTGGTTCAGTCGGTTGAGCACGCGCTTTCGATAGGAAATGGACGTTGCTATTTAGTCGATCTGCGAGAAGTTAAAGACACCCGGGGATTTCTTACCGTTATAAACAACCCGACCAATCAGAATCTCAAATCTGAATCTTATCGATATTGGGAGTTTAGAAGTTCAATCGGCTGTCCACAGGGAGATGTTCGACTCCCAAATTCGAAGCCAGGCATATTTTCCTATAATCATCCGCTTGGGGCATGTAGCAAGTGTAAGGGGTTCGGCAATATTCTTAGTATCGATCCCAAACGCTGTGTTCCGGATGAGAGGCGTACCATCGAGGACGGAGCAATCCATTGCTGGAGCGGAGAGAAAGCGGTTTGGGAGCGCAGCCAGCTTAAAAAGTTCTGTAGGAGCCAGAACATTCCGATTGATCTCCCTTGGTCCCAACTGGGTGCGGAGCAAAAACAGGCACTCTTTAATACGGATACACGCGAGTATTGCGGTGTGTTGCCGTGGTTTAAGTGGCTAGAGGGAAAAGTCTATAAAATGCACGTAAGAGTCTTTCTCTCGCGGTATCGTGTGCAGGAGCGTTGCCCCGATTGTAAAGGAGCAAGACTTAACTCCGGAGCTCTAGCTTATCGCATAAACGGAAGAAACATTTCAGATCTATGGCAACTTCAAGTTGCCGATCTTTTGACTTGGATCACCGGACTGCGCGCTGAACAGAGAAACGTTCCACGTCAATTGGTCGAAGTTTTCAATTCAGTCGAGCTTAGACTTAGGAATTTATGCGATCTAGGGGTGGAGTATCTGACCTTAGATCGCCAAGCTCGTACTCTCTCTGGTGGTGAGACTCAACGAGTTAATTTGGCTTCAGCCATGGGGAGTGGCTTGGTCTCGACCCAATTTGTGTTGGACGAACCCACAGTCGGGCTTCATCCGAGAGATTCGGACAGGTTGTTAAGCGCCATAGAGCGGCTGAAGGAAGCAGGAAACAGCGTCCTAGTGGTGGAGCATGATCCTGATTGTATACTACGAGCTGATAATATCATTGAATTGGGCCCGCACTCAGGCAGTAAAGGTGGTGAGGTAATTTACCAAGGATCGACCAAGAAGTGGAACGGTCTGCAGATTAGCCCAGAAGTTTTAAATTTCGCAAAAGGCAAGAAGCAGGGAGTTCTTTCAATCCGGAATGCAACGCTACGAAACTTAAAGCGGCTTGACCTAGACATTCCGCTTGGAAAGTTGGTTACAATCAGTGGTGTATCTGGAAGCGGAAAAAGTACACTGATAGATCTGATCGAGTCGCGCTTTCAGGCTTTCAAGCTGGAAGAGCCGAATCAGTCCGGTGTGGGATCGGTGAAGGGTTTTGAGCAGATCTCTCAGTTGGAAGTAATCGATCAAACCCCGCTCGCTAAAAACCCCCGTGCTAACGTCGCTACTTACACCGGTATTTGGGATAGAGTGCGCGATCTCTTGGCCGGAACTGAATCTGCACATCTGCGAAAACTAACTCGATCCTCTTTTTCCTTCAATCTGGACGGTGGTCGCTGCCCCTCTTGCAATGGTGCCGGTCATATCCGCGAGGATATGCAGTTTCTGAGTGATGTCTATATCGCTTGCGATGTTTGTCTTGGGCGGAGATTTCAACCTAAAGTTTTGGAAGTTAAATTAAAAGATAAGGATGTTAGTGAGATACTAAAGCTTTCGATCGAAGATACCCTCAAATTTTTTGAGGGCGATCAGATAATATCTGCCAGCGCCGACGTACTCTGCAAAATTGGTCTAGGCTATCTTACTCTGGGTCATTCATTGAGTGAGCTCTCTGGTGGAGAGGCTCAAAGGTTAAAATTGGTTCCCTATGTTAAGGGCGCAACCGAAAGTGGGGCTCTACTGATATTCGACGAGCCGACTACGGGGTTGCATCTAAACGACGTAGAGAACTTATTACAGGTCATTAGGGGGCTCTGTACGAGCGGCAACTCGGTGATTTGCGTTGAGCACAATCTGATGCTTGTCGCTCAGGCTGATTGGATCGTAGATCTCGGGCCTGAGGGAGGAGACCGTGGGGGTGAGTTGTTGTTTCAGGGAACACCGCGAGAGCTCTACGAGCTCGCAGAGAAAAATGAGGGGAGAGTAGGAAAAGGAGTCTCCCATACTAGTCTACATCTACGTTCATTTGTCGATCGGGTTAAGCGATCGGACGGCCAATTAAAGCCATTCAACGGTCCTGAGACCGGGAAAGCAAAAGCGAAAAAGTCGACCTGTTTGGATCAAATTGTCGTAACCGGAGCACGCGAGCATAACCTTAAAAATATCTCGTTTGCGATTCCACATAGAAAGTTAATCGCGATCACTGGAGTTTCTGGCTCAGGGAAATCTAGCATAGCAAAAGACATTTTATACGCAGAAGGCCAAAGAAGATACCTCGATTGTTTATCTCCTTACGCCCGACAATTCATCGAAGAACTTGCCAAACCTGAAATCGATAAGATTGAAAACATTATGCCAACGGTTTGTGTTTATCAGCACACCTTTCAACCAGGCAGACTTTCTACAGTTGGAACGGTTTCTGAAATCTATAACTTTTTGAGATTGCTGTATGCAAAAATCGGGACTCAATATTGTCCGGATCACCCAAAATCAAGGATCTCTGCGCTGTCTTCAGCTGAAATTGTCGAACAAATTAAGAGACTCAATGGTAAGGTAAAGATTCTCGCTCCGATTATTAAGCAGAAGAAGGGTACCCATAAAAATGTACTTCAGCGGGCGATTGATCTTGGAATTGATGAGGTTCGAGTTGATGGGCGATTTACTAAACCTTCGAGCTTTGAAGATTCGTTAGCAAAAAGCCGAGTTCATTCTATCGATTACGTGATAGCGAGATTCTACCCGAATAGAGTTAGAGATGATTTAGTGAAGGAAGCCGTCGAGCAGTCTCTAGCTTTGAGTGCTGGAACAGTGCTGCTTGAGACTGAGAGTGGTGAGATGGTATTTAGTTCAGAGCGAACCTGCCCGGAGTGTAAGCGCGGATTCTTTAAGCTCGACCCCGAAGATTTTTCGTTTCATTCCAGACGCGGGAGATGTTCAGCCTGCGAAGGTAGCGGCAGTAGTCTTACCGCTGGGATCTGTTCTGAATGTGGTGGGGCAAGAATTAACTCACTTGGTCGAAACGTTCGTTTGGGTAAACTTTCGATCGCTGAGCTATGCGCGCTAACCCCGGGAGAAGTCAGAGATGTTATCTCTAAATTAAGGCTAGATACACGCTCGGAGAAACTGAGTGCAACTGTACTCCCGGAGATGTTTTCAAAGGTTGAGGTGCTGGAGAATCTTGGAATTGGCTATTTATCTCTTAATCGTGATTGTTTGACTTTATCCGCCGGGGAGCTGCAGCGACTTCGATTAGCCTCGGTCATGGCGGCTCCGCTGTCCGGAGCTCTTTATATTTTTGATGAGCCGACGATCGGGTTGCATCCAGCGGATACCGATCTGGTCCTTGATCAGTTAAACAATATAAAGCAACTCGGCAATACAGTGCTCATGATTGAGCATGATCCGAGGAGCATCAGTAGCTGCGAATACGTGATTGACGTTGGACCGGGGGGAGGGAGAGAAGGCGGAGAGATCGTTTTCAGCGGTGATGCTGAAAAGTTTACTCCAGACTTGGAAAGAGATTATGAAAAAACATGCTGCTCCGATGCGCTGTATGTAAGAGAGCAAGCAACGTATGGAAAGTCGAAGATTAAAATGCAAGGCCAGATCAAGATTAGAAATGGAGCTTTTAATAATATAAATAATCTAAACATCAATTTACCACTTAATTCATTAATTGTTGTGGGAGGGGTTTCCGGTGCCGGGAAAAGCTCATTTGTTCATGGGATTGTCGAAAACTTATTGACCCATGGAAGTGGGAATGGTCAGCGTAAGATACTCGGGAAGATGCAACTTGACTCCACTGTCGAGATTGAACGTTGTGTAGTAGTCGATCAGGCTCCGATTGGGCGAACTTCACGTTCCACACCAGCCTCATATCTAAAGATTTGGGATGAGATCCGAAAACTGTTTGCAGCGTTGCCTGAAGCTAAGGCACAGGGCGATGGGGCGTCATTTTTCTCGTATAATAGTGGTAAGGGTCGTTGTCCGTCATGTCAAGGGCTTGGTCGGATCAAACTACAGATGAATTTCTTGCCCGAAGCTGAGACTATCTGCGAGAGTTGTATGGGGCGACGCTACACCAATCAAGCGGACGTCTACCGTTACCGCGGATTGTCGATTAGTGATACTTTGAATCTGACATTCGCCGAGGCAAAGGAATTATTTTCTGCGCATCGCAAAATTCATAACTCACTCTCTCAGGCTTGTGAACTCGGACTTGGCTATCTCACTCTAGGACAGAGTTCAGCCACATTGTCGGGAGGCGAGTGCCAACGTTTAAAGATTGTCAGCGAATTGAGCTCGCCAAAGCGAGGGCATGTACTCTACTTACTAGACGAACCGACAACTGGTTTGCACTACTCTGATGTCTCAAAGTTGCTAAGGGTTTTTCGATCGTTAATCGCGAGAGGCTCGACGGTTATGGTCATCGAACATGACGTTCAGGTGCTTAGATCGGCCGACCACCTTGTGGAATTTGGACCTGGGGCCGGCGAAAACGGCGGAACAGTAATTTTCGAGGGTACCGTAGTTGATATGCAGCGCGCCCAAACCCCTTGGGGAAGGGTATTCAGATCGCCCCTGTCACGAGAGAGCAAGTTCTTTGATAATGGTATGCCAACTCTAGATGCTAGAGTTTAGGCATAGGTAGGTTGAGCGGCACCTCTAGGCTTAACCGCCAAACGAGATCGGTGTAAGTTGCACTTAGAGGATCGGGGGCTTTACTCTTAAAATGTTCAACTTGTCGAAAACCAGAAGCAGCTTTCCGGCACTTCTTGCAACGCAGTTTTTTGGTGCATTAAATGACAATCTCTATAAATTTTCGATCTCATTTTTGCTGCTCAAATATTACGGCTCTCAGACTGAGGATGAGTCGTCGCAGCTTTATCTTCTGAGTGCCGTATTTACGCTGCCTTTTCTCTTGTTTGCTCCCTACTCTGGTTACTTAGCGGATCGCTTTAGTAAGACCATGATCATTCGCTCGGTCAAAGTCGCCGAGGTGCTGATTATGGGCGCAGGTTCTTACTTTATATTGAACGTCAATGTCGGGGCCTGTTATCTTTTACTTTTTCTAATGGGACTTCATTCGACTTTGTTCAGTCCGGCAAAGTACGGAATAATTCCTGAAATTATAGAGGTCGATCAACTTTCGAAAGGCAATGGATATTTACAGCTACTCACCTTTGTAGCGATTATTATTGGAAGTGCCTTAGCTGGGGTACTAATGGCTCACGCCGGTGAGTGGAGATATTTGCCGGCAATATCGGTGTTAATGGTTTCGATACTGGGACTAGTATCTTCTCTTCTGATACATCTTACGCCACCAGCCAATCCTGCTCGTAAGTTTGAGCCCAATCCGTTCAGTGAATTTCGATCGGTCTATAAGAAAATTAGGGCCGAGCGTTCGCTTTACTTAGTAGTTCAGGGAATTAACTACTTCTGGATGTTGGGCGCGGTGCTTCAGCCAACTATACTGCTCTACGCCAAAGAGAATCTACATCTCGGGGAGACAGGAAGTGGAGTGCTGCTGGCAATCTGTGGGATTGGGATAGGAGTAGGAAGTGTTTTTGCTGGCAAGGTTTCGGAGGGAAAAGTGGAATTGGGTTTACTACCACTCGGCTCTCTGGGATTAGCGGCAAGCTTGGCAGGGCTCTTCTTATTTGGCGATAGCCTGATCCTATCCGGCACTTTAATTTTCTCGTTCGGTGTGAGCGCAGGAACATTTATCGTCCCGTTGAATGCCTTTCTTCAGAAGGAGAGCCCTCAGGCCGATAGAGGTAGTTACTTAGCAACTGCAAGTTTTCTTAACTCCTCGGCCATGCTTGTCGGGTCATTATTGTTATTCGCGCTTGGAAAATTTGTTAAACCATCTCCCGATCAGATTATGCTGATCTTTGCGCTGATCTCATTGATCGTGGGCGTATACATTACCAAGGCCATACCTGGAGTATTCATTCGTTGTATAAACTGGCTGCTCGCACACGCGGTCTATTCGATAAAGGTAATCGGCAAGGAGAATGTTCCATCCAGTGGTGGCGGATTAATAGTATGTAACCATGTCTCATTTATTGATGCACAGCTTTTACTTGCTTCACTAGAGCGACCTGTGCGTTTTTTAATGCATCGACCAATTTATGACAATAAATTCTTCTACCCCATTGCCAGGGCAGCGGGAGCGATTCCGATATCGCGTGAGGATGGAAGGGATGGGATAGCGAGCGCCCTGGAAGAAGCACGCTCGTCAATAAAACGGGGGGAATTAGTCGGGATATTCGCTGAGGGGAGCATATCTCGGATCGGTCAGCTTCTGCCATTTAAGCAGGGGTTTGAGACCATTATGCAGGACTTAGACGCTCCAATAATACCTGCCTATATCGATCGCCTCTGGGGAAGTATATTCAGTTTTCGAGGTGGAAAATTTCTGTGGAAGAGACCAAAAAAAATCCCCTATCCTCTAACGGTATCCTTTGGTCAAGCATTAAGTGCCGATACAAAGTCATTCAAGCTGCGTTCTGCTGTTCAGGAACTCTCGGTTGAGGCCTTTAAACATAGAGACGGAATCGGCAAGCTCTTGCCGTTCGCATTCTTGGAGCAGTTAAGATCCACCCCATTGCGGTCTTGCCTGCGACGTTTTAGCGCGAGAGGTGAGTCATACTTATCACTTTTTGCTAAGTCGATTCTGCTGGCTAATCGACTTAAAATTGATATCGCGCCCGGTGATGTAGTGGCACTGAGCCTGACTGATCCCCGTGATGCAGCTATTTCCAACCTAGCGCTCTGTCTTGTTGGAGCTGTGCCCTTTAATCTGACGCCCGGATGCCTTGATCCCCATTGGACAAAACTGCTGACAAGGACAACCGCCAAGTTCGTGATATGCGATGAAAAGTTCGATTGTCCAAAGGGGATTGTACACAGATTGCACTTTGATGACTTGAGCCGAGAACAATCGATTTTTCGTAGCTTGGCTCTTCAATGTGCTGCAATTTTGCTTCCCGGAAAAATATTACATCGACTGTTCTGCTACAATAAAGATGCCCCTGAGTCTCTGGCGTTCATCGTTGCCACCCGTGGCCGCACTGGAGATCCAAAACTAGTCAAACTTTCGCATGCCAATATCAGCGCCAATGTAGAGGCGCTTGCTGATATATTAGAACTTGATAAGAAAGACTTAATATACGCTCCACTTCCTTTTTGGCATGGGTACGGTTTAGTCTGTGGCTTATGGTTGCCGCTATTGTCCGGCACTCCTGTACTGATAGAAAACGGGGAGCCTGAACGAGTATTTAGTCACTCCAAACCCACTACTGTTTTCGAGCAAAGTTCAAATCTTGAATTATATGCTGAACTTGAGCGGGAAAAATGTAGAGCGTTGAAGAGAATTCTTGTGGGAGGTAAAAAGCCAGCACCAGGGGCTGCGACCAAAGTGGAGAGTAAATTGGGAATTGAAGTTTACGAAGGCTTCGGTTCCTCCGAGCTAGGAGGCGTAGCGCTTCTTAATGTAAGTAATTATCACCAAGGAAGATACGATCAAAGGGGGGAGAAGGATAGCAGTGTCGGGCATCCACTTCCTGGTATGGCCGTAAAAATTGTAAATCCGAAAAGTGGTGTAGCAGCTCCGGTTGGCGACGTCGGCGTGCTGGCAATTAAGAGCAACTCTGTGATGTTAGGATACCTGGACGGCTCTTCAGCGGAGGGCCATCTGGATGGCTCCGGCTGGTATATCACCGACGATCGAGCCAAAATTGAAGCTGATGGTTTCGTTGAGCTGATCGAAGGAGCAGATGAGTCGTAACCTAATCGTCTCGATATTTGTTCTGGCTCTCGGCCTCAGTTTTGTGCTGGTACCAGTGGGTGATCCTGATCTCGGATGGCATCTCTTGGGCGGAGAGTACGTCAGTACTCGCGGTGAAGTTCCTACCAAAGATTTCATAAACGCGTACAATCTCGAGTGGGTTGACTATCACTGGTTTGCCCAGTTTTTGATCTATAAAATCTATTCAATTGGGGGCTTTGACCTCTTAAGAGCGACTGTTGGTGTGCTTGTCTCTGGCATTCTCTATCTGCTGGTGCTGACTGCAAGAACTGTCTGCTTGGAGCACCCAGCCGCCTCGATTGTTGAGTTGGTGATATTGAACCTATCTGCTCTTTTGCTCTCCTCCGTTATATCGATCCGTCCTCAATTGTTTGCATTATTAGGGCTATCTATCGCGCTGCTAGTCCTACTTAGACGGCTAAAGTTGGAGCTTCCGATACTTTTATCGATCTCGGTCATCTCCGTTAATATGCATGTGTTTTGGGTGTTTATTCCTTTTTTTTGGCTGATTCTACGACTGCTACCCCGATTCCTTGGTCGTACTGATTCCCCGACGGCGGTTTACGCATGGAGCGGTTTAATTTTGCTTTCGTTATGCGGTTTCGTCAGTCCATACACTTCGAAGAATTATCTGGTACTCTGGGACTATCTCCATCTACAGCCCGCAGTGCGGTCAACCGTAGCTGAGTTTCGATCAAGTTTGTTGCTAGACGGTCCGCAGAGTTGGGTGATGCTAGTTATACTTGTGCTTGTAGCAAGGAACTGGAAGAGTTCGCCCCTGCCTCTACTCGCATTGCATCTATCTGGTTACGTCCTTGCAATAAGTGGCGCAAAGTTTCTGGGAGCTCTTGTAATTATGGGCGCCCCTTCTATTAGCCATACGCTGCTGCCTTGGCTTGGCGCCTTAGATCGGGCTAAATTTCGACAAGCTTGGGGTGTCGTAATCGCAATTACACTCTGTACGACCAGTTGGATGATCTTGAGATTGCCTCGTTGGCAGGAGGGTGGCTTTAAATATATATATAAGAACTATCCTGTCCAAGCGTGTAGATATTTGACGCAAGGGAACGCCTCAGTCAATAAAACGAGACGAGTACTTACCCACTTTAACGATGGTGGATGGTGCGCATGGAGCATCGGACAGGCGGGAATGCTTGAGCGATTTAGAGTTACTCACGACGGACGCACTCAGTTTGTACCCGATCAGCACTATACCGACCTTTTTTCCACGCTATCGCTCAAACTTGGATGGGAAGATCGGCTTCGATTGTTTAATGCCGACTTTCTGGTGCTACCTAAAAAAGCCGCACTTGCTAATATTTCCGCATTTATTCCTGAGTGGAAGCTGATCAGAAGTTTAGGTGGTTTTCAGGTGTATACAAAGACTTTTGCCACGGAAGCGCGGTAAATTCGCCGTTCCATAACTCTTATCTGCACGTCATTATTTTCTTTGAAATAACAAGGTTTGCAATTATAATGCCTCCGCTCCTGTTGAAAACCGCAATGGAGGGCGCTTGGACAATTCTAAAGAGGGTAGCTCAATTCCCCCGACGATGGGGAAAAGGCAGATCGCAGGTGCGGTTATCAACCGTGATCGCATTCATACAGCAACCAGCAGCCCTGATGAAGCTCAGCTTGAGATATTAAAAAACCTAGTCAGTAACTCCGCCGGGGTGC
>CAZJXY010000038.1:0-14278 GCA_964549925.1 uncultured Bdellovibrionales bacterium
AAACCACACTTGTTTGGGATCGCAAAACAGGCAAACCTCTCATGAATGCGATCGTCTGGCAAGATCGACGGACAACAGAGATGTGCCAAAAACTGAAACAACAGGGAGCCGAGTCTCTGATAAAGAAAAAAACGGGACTTTTGCTCGATCCTTACTTTTCCGGGACAAAACTCCATTGGATTTTGCATTCCATTCCAGGGATAAGCGGGACATTTGATTTCTGGGCCAAAGCCTTAGCCTCAAGCTTATCTCCCATCGCTTGGATCACTTTCGGTGCGGGGCCGATAAATGTTATTCCGGCGGCAGCAAGGGCTGAGGCGAATTCAGGATTCTCACTGAGAAAACCGTATCCCGGATGAACTGACTCCACTCGGGCTTCCTGACAGGCGCGAATAATCGCATCTATGTTCAAGTACGAAGATTTAGCCTCAGCTGGACCGATCGGGATAGCTTTATCAGCCATCGCTACATGCAGAGCCTCGCGATCCGCTTCGGAATAAACCGCGACCGATCGAATTCCAAGGCGCTTACAAGTTCGAATAATTCGACAGGCAATCTCTCCGCGGTTTGCAATCAAAACAGAATTAAACATAGGCCCTACATTCTAAATACACCAAACTTGGCTGCCTCAGGGATCGAAGCGTTGAGTGAGGCAGAGATTGAAAGGGAGAGGACGCTTCTGGTATCGGCCGGGTCTATTATGCCGTCATCCCAAATTCTTGCAGTTGAGTAATAAGCGCTCGCCTGGCTTGAGTACCTCGTCTCAATTTCATTTCGATAGGCTTCACGCTCAGCCTCAGGCCACTGCTCTTTACGAGCAGCTAAAGACTCTTCCTTGACTCTGGTCAGCACCGAGGCCGCTTGCTCTGGTCCCATAACTGAGATTCTGGCGCTTGGCCACATGAATAACAAACGTGGACCATATGCCCGTCCGGCCATACCGTAATTACCTGCACCAAACGAGCCGCCGAGAATAACCGTAAACTTTGGAACCGAGCTGCAAGAGACAGCCGTAACCATCTTCGCACCGTCTTTGGCGATTCCACGCCGTTCGTAATCTTTACCGACCATGAAACCAACGATATCCTGGAAGAAAACTAATGGGATCTGTCTTTGGTTGCAAAGCTCAATGAAGTGCGCAGCCTTTAGCGCGCTTTCTGAAAATAAAATCCCATCATTAGCCAAAATCCCGACCAAATAACCACCAATACGAGCGAATCCGCAAATTAGGCTCTTCCCATAGTGGTGCTTAAATTCATCCAACTCACTTCCGTCGATAATTCGAGCAAGCACCTCCCTTATCGGGAATCCTTTTTTTCTATCGGTAGGAATCAGTCCGTAAATCTCCTTAGGATCAAACAGCGGATCGACTGATGTACTAAGATCGGCTTTGAATTTCTGATGTGGACCCAGATTCGCCACAATTCGTCTGGCGATTCTCAGGGCATCGACATCGTCTTCCGCCATGTGATCAGTCACGCCGCTTATTTGACAGTGCACATATGCGCCGCCTAAATCCTCGGCGCTGACATCCTCACCTGTTGCAGCCTTAACCAAAGGCGGTCCGCCCAAAAAAATCGTGCCCTGTTCTCGAACAATAACCGCCTCGTCGCTCATCGCCGGCACGTAGGCCCCGCCGGCAGTACAAGAACCCATCACTATAGAAATCTGCGGGATCTTCTCGGCGCTCATTCTGGCCTGATTATAAAAAATTCTTCCGAAGTGTTCACGGTCGGGAAATACTTCATCTTGCATCGGAAGAAAGGCTCCGCCGGAGTCAACCAAGTAGATGCAAGGAAGGCGATTTTCTAGAGCGATCTCTTGAGCACGTAAATGTTTTTTGACGGTGAGAGGGAAATACGACCCCCCCTTTACTGTAGCGTCATTTGCCACAATCATACACTCTCTACCGCTGACCCGTCCGATCCCAGTAATCATTCCAGCCCCTGGGCGGACTCCCTCGTAGACCCCTAGGGCGGCCAGCGCAGCAATTTCGAGAAATGGTGAGCCGGGATCTAATAATCGCTCAACCCGTTCCCGCGCTAAAAGCTTCCCACGTTCCAAGTGGCGCTCAATTTGTTTGTCCTTCTGTGGCGAGATTGCACTTTGAAGATGCTCGCGGTACTGAGACATCACGGCCTCGTACTGAGAAGCATTTTCTCGAAACTCAGCCGAGGTTTTGTCAATCGCGGTTCCTAATTTCACTGATTTCTTCCTCTCATCGAAAGCAAGTGAGTAGTCACTAATATCCCAACGGTGGGAAAACGCCAACGCAACTTGATATTGGTTTGAAGGATAAAACGGCGCGAGGCGATTGAAGCACGCCGCTAATATTGAGTTTAGGGCGCCAAGCCCTGTGTCCCTTGGATAATCCTTAGGAATCAAATAGTTAGGGCAAAAACATATTTTTGGTGAGTGCTATCTTAGCTCCGGCTATGCGCTAAAATTAAGCAAGAGATTAACTAAGGAGTACCTTATGAGTCCGTCTGCTATTGAGGCGGGACTCGATCCCGTCATGATCATAAGGCGCTCGACACGGTCCTTAATTCCGGTTTTATTCATTTTAGGTTTCTCCTTGGTTTTCGTCGGAGCGCTTTCAGTAATGGCTGTGGAGAATGACCCGGCTAGTTTAAGTCCCATTCTTTCCGATTGGCTTTTAGTCTTACCCGTAGCGGCCGTTTTTGAATTCGTGCGAAGATCTTCAAATTCGCTTTATCTTTTTAATCCGCGTTATCTCACGGCTACGCTAGTGTCTTCCGGCCGAATCGATCTTGAAAACTCTTTGCCCTATACCCACATTCACTCGATAGAAACAAAACAGAGCGTGCTAGGGAAATTTTTAAATTACGGGGATATTCAGGTCTCTAACGCGAGCGGCAAAACCAAGATTGCTTTGCGAGGAGTGCGTGCTCCAAGAAAAGTTGAGGCAATCCTAAATGAATTACGAACGGAACGCTGCGAATTAGTTCGGGTCCACGATCAAGTCTTCGTGGCAGATCGTGCATACCAAGTAAGGTCGCTAAGAACTCTCGCGGTTGAAGAAAAGCTCGCTGCCTGATCGATCAAAGGCGCCGTGCTCAAAAAAATAGATTGCTTGTCTCAAAATCGAGGGATAGTACATCATTATTGAATGGAGTCCTGGGGCGATGATGTGATCTTTTGCGCCGGGAAGAAGAGTTTCCTCTACAGTTACTATACCGTCGTTATCGCCTTTCAGATGTGGTGCGTACCCTCGTCCCGAACGGGTTCCTCCGGCGATTATGCCGATCTCTAATTTATCGGTGGAGTAGGGGACCTTTAGATCGCAGAGCTGAGTTAGAGCCGGACCGAGAAAATACTTCAAAGGAGCTAACTTACTGATGAGCTCTGCAGTCTCTGATCCGGTATTTGGCGGTCCGAGCATAACCGCTCGTCGCAAATTAAAACTATTATGATAGTCAGCGGCAAATTGTCGCGTAACGATGCTGCCTAGGGAATGGGTCAGAAAGAAAAGTTCGGAGCGGCCTACGCCGCGCTTCAAAAGATAATCATGTAGAATTTTCGACTGAGCCGCTATCTCGAATTTTCTAGAACGATAGCCATAGAGTAAGACGTTAAAACCGGCGCGCTTTAATACGCTTCCAGCGTAAATCATGGAGATCGGTGTTCGAAGTAAGCCGTGGATTACGACACAGTAGCGGTTCATGGGGGGTAGCGTAGCATAGAACGGATGCTTGTGCAGGATGGTCCATTTGGGGCAATACAGAGGTATGAAGATTCTAATCTCCGGTGCAAGCGGTTTAATAGGCAATGAATTAATTGTCGGCTTAAAATCAGCGGGACATACCCTCACGACAATAGTGAGAGGAACTCCGCAGCCCGGACAGTATCGCTGGGACATAGAAGCAAGCACTATTGATAAATCGGCTTTGGAAGGCGTGGATGCCATAATCCACTTAGCCGGGGAGAATGTCTTTGCATTTGGTTGGAGTGCGAAAAAGAAAGAACAAATCCTGCAGAGTCGAGTTAAGAGTACGCGACTGTTGGTTGATGCGATCCGGGAATCTAAGGCTAAACCCAGAGCTTTTCTGTGTGCCTCTGCCATAGGAATTTACGGGTCAAGAGATCCAGGGGAGATTATCGATGAAGCCTCCTCTTCCGGGAGTGGGTTCTTAGCCGACGTTGTAAAGGCTTGGGAGAGTGAAACCACACCACTTCAAACACTCGGAGTGAGAGTAGTGAATCTTCGCTTCGGGGTGGTACTTTCTCCCAAAGGTGGCGCACTAAAACAGATGCTGCCATCGTTTAAACTCGGTCTGGGTGGCCGGTTGGGAAGCGGAAAGCAGATCATGAGTTGGGTAGCGCTTGAGGATGCAGTAGGTGCAATAACTTTCGCCTTGAACCAAGACTCTTTGAGTGGCCCGATTAATATTGTCTCTCCACAGCCGCTTTCCAACGCCGACTTCACTAAGGTTTTGGCTCGATCGCTTAAACGCCCCGCCTTTTTTCACGTTCCGGCATTTGCCTTGAAATTACTCTTCGGTCAAATGGCAGAGGAGATCTTACTAGGTGGGGTGCGCGCCCTACCACAGAGACTTAAAGAAGTTGGCTATAAGTTTAAATTTGCGGATTTAGCTAACTATTTGACCTCGATCCTATAAAAAAGAAAGGGCACGGATTTCTCCGTGCCCGGTGCGTATGTGTGTGTTGTGCAGTGCAAACCCTAAACTCGTACTCGGTAACTTGCGCTACTTTTTTGGCTCCACTTAAGATCTCACTGCTATGATCTAAGTAGAGCATCAACCGCAGCTTGGCTCACATTTTTGTGTACTAAATTAAGTGAACCGGAGTTTAACTGCTTTAACTGGGTTGAAAGCTTATCAGCCAAGGCCTCTGCATCTTTTAAGGACTGCAGTGAATTTTCCTCGACTTTATTAATTTCCTGACGGGCCTCTCTCGCGATAGTTTGCGTTAGCCCGCGACTCTCCTTGTTTTCGCTAAGTTGCGACTTCACATTCTCAAGTTGAGCGTCAGTCTCTTCAATCAATCTGTTTAAATCTTTGATATCTGAGGTATCAACTTCGCTTGAGCGCTCCAGTTGTGCCTCTTTAGCTTCCACTCTACCGATCTGGCGATTTCCAACATTGATGTCACGCACCCGTTCGGTAGAAAGGCGCCGGTTGTCGTCCTCTGTTTTTGTGACGAGGCTATCTTGTTCTTTCTGTAAAGATTTTAACCTGGAGCGCAGCTGTTCAGCCGTATCCTCATCTCCGTTTTTGATCGCCTGCTTTAATTCCACAGCAGTTTGTTTTAATTCTTTGAGGGTGACCCGAGCGCTAGAAAGATTCTCCTTGTCAGTATTTAGAGCCTCGGTGATTTGGTTTACGTCCTCATTCGTCCGCTTTCTCACCGCGGAGAGCGCGTTTCCAATAGACTGATCTATATCGGGTTCTTCTGATCGTTCTTTAGGTTGGTCACTTTCAGAAATTTTCCGCTCGGCCTCAGCATTCTCTTTTGCGCTCTTTAATTGTCCGCTGCGCGTAAGAAAACCTACACTTCCGTCGGAGATTTTGGTGTTAATCTCGTCCATACGCCGCTACCTAACTCCCTCACACTGGAACCAATTCGCTCCTAAACTAGGTGATATCCAGAGGCCGTCTCATAAATCGTTTATGCTTCGCCCGGCTGCAATTTGCCGCTAGCTTCAGCTAGGTTCCAGAAACGTGCTCGGTGTAGCGCCGCTACGCCTGCGCGCGCTTCTGGAGCCTAGCCTTGCCATCGCCAATTTCGCTCGGGCTCGCTTGAAACCGATTTATGAGACGGCTTCTAATCAAATTCTCTGTAGAGTAATGTCGTCTTGAAAGTTATAGTTGTTAGACTTTGTGGCATTAATAATCTTAGCGTTTTTAAGTATATATGACCGACGACCCGATCGAGAGGGTTTCTTGAATAGAGAAAGTGTGATTTGTTGATTGGGGATTAGATAAGGAATAGTGAGTGGCAAGCATTGTAATAAAAACTGGGCGTGAAATTGAGTTAATGCGCCAGGCTTGCCGCGTTACGGTCGGGATTTTAAATGAAGTCGCGGCGCTAATTAAGCCAGGGGTTAGTACTGAGGAGATCAATTCATTCGTGCATGATCGCACACTTGAACTCGGTGCTATTCCTGCGCCGTTAAATTACAAGGGTTACCCAAAATCGGTCTGCACCTCGGTAAATGAAGTAATCTGTCATGGGATCCCGAGTGAGGATGTGATTTTAAAGGACGGAGACATTATCAATGTTGACGTGACTTCGATTAAAGACGGGTACCATGGAGATTCTTCGCGAATGTACCTAGTTGGTGGCGAAGCCGCATGCTCTGAGGCGGCTCTAAGGCTGGTTCGCTTCACCAAGGAAGCGTTAATGGTTGGGGTAAGAGAGGTGGCTCCCGGTAAACGCTTCGGCGATATCGGAGGCGCGATTCAAGAGTTTGTGAAATCCTCTGGTTACGGTTACGGAATTGTCCGCGAGTACACTGGGCATGGCATTGGGAAGGACTTTCATGAGCCGCCGCAAGTTTTGCACTTTGGAAAGCGTGGGACTGGGGAATTGATGCGTCCCGGAATGACTTTTACGATTGAACCGATGCTAAATATCGGCTCGGCTGATGCGGTGCTAAGCAGGGAAGACGGCTGGACAGTTCGTACAAAAGATGGGTCACTCTCGGCCCAATGGGAACACACGGTCTTAGTCACCCCAGTTGGGGTCGAGATATTGACCGCTTACTAGCGCGTTGCCAGTGATGCGTGAGATAGAGTTTATCTTTCAAAGTCATACCAATACTTATTTGCAAGCTCCTGGTCCTTTCCGCGGAGCAGCGTAATAAACTCCTTTGGGTTTCTAAGTAAATACCAGTCTCCAAAGCGATCAAACTTTCTGGCTGAGGTGATGATATAGGCATGAAAAAGCAGTGAGAATTTCTTACCGCATTTTTTACCAAATTTTTTTAAGCGAACGGCAAAATCAATGTCCTCAACGCTAACCATATTTTGATTAAACCCGCCGATTGCGTGAAAATCTGCGGTGCGGCAGAAAAACACCCCGCAAAATATTCTGTATCTAAGAGCAATAGGAACTAAGCAGAGCATGGTGACAATTATTCCAAGCGAATACCGCTCCAGATACATCATTACACCGCCGCCGATATATTTGCCGCTGCTTAGTTTTTTGTGAACTACAACAAAGAGATTGGGCGAGACCAGGCTATCTGCATCAACCGTAACTAAGTAATCACCGCTGGCATGTTTAGCGCCAGCGTTTCTAATCGCCGCTAGGTTTTTACTCTCATCTTTTACGGTTAAGCATCCACGCGCTCTGGCGATCTCCTCACTTCTGTCGGTAGAGCGGTTTAGTACTATGATAGTCTCGACTTTCCCGGGGAGCTGTTGCGCGGCTATCTGAAGCGCATCTAGGCACTTAGGCAGATAAAATTCCTCGTTTCTTACCGGAATTATAACTGAAAAAAGGGGTTTTTGAGGGATTCCATTTTCCATCCAGGTCACACTCCAATCTGTAAGTATAATAACTTCTGATAGGGGTGCAACCTTACTTCAAAGATTAGGGTTCCTTTGAGGTAATTGTCACAAATTGATCTTTCTTTTGGGTTTTTTACTGGGGACGCTGCTATGGATCTGGCGGCGTGTTGTGTAGGAGAACGTAATGGGGTTTTCTTGTAGGCTTACTGGCATTCCGCATCTTGCGGCCATTCTGCTTTCATCCACTATTGCATTTGCGCAGACAACCTTTCCTCCACCGCAACCGCATCCCGGTCTATTGCGTGATTATTTTGAGCGAAATACTGGGGATTCCTTTAAGGCTGGTTCGCCGTCCGATGCTCAGGATGAATCGGCTGGGCAAGGGAAGATGCAAGGATTCGATGACCTAACCGAGCCGGTGGATGACTACGGCTGCCCTAATGGGAATTGCTCGACTTCAGCCACTACTTCTCAATTCATGGAGGGAAGTGATGAGAATTATCCGGTTGCAGCCATGGTTCCACCGACGTTCGGGGCGGTGACTGATAATCTCTGGAGTCCAACCGCTACTAACATTATCAAAAATCAGATGAGCGCAGCTACTATCGTCCAGGCTGCGGCAATTGCACTTACCGAACCAGCTGTCATGGCAGGACTCGACTTTGCCATGCGAAATTCAATGGATTATCACAAATTAAACCTTTTAACTGGCAGTCACGCAGCTGATGGAGCCTCGATCATGCCGGCAGCAGCGGAGTTTTATCGACTCTATGTTCAATGCATGCAGACTACTTACGAAAAGCTGGGCTTAAGTTACTCAGAATCTCAAGCCCGCTGTCTGCGCGATGCGGCCAACCCGAGCAAAAATTCCCTACTTCAAGGACAACCAGGTGGGGCTCCGATTCTTAATATGAACTTTGGAACAGATACTCCCGCCGCTCAGGCCGCAAAACTTGTGCCGACACCAAACAAGAAAGGTCGGCTCTCTAATCTGCTATTTGATCAACACATTTATACACTCATTCCCGGGACCGTATCTCATTCGAACGTAAATCGGTTAAAGGCAGATTTTACTAAATTTTACGGGGATGTTGAATTCACGATTGATGCCAACACTACCGGCAATGTGGTCTCTCCACGTTTGACTTCAAAAATTGAGACAGTTTCCCCCGCTTGGACTGCAGGTGATCACTTGAATTTACGGATGCACGAACGCTGGGATCTAATCCGCACGGTTCTTTGGTCTTACTGTGACTGGTACGAGGATCACAGCACTAACGTATCAGCTAATAACGGACCAACTGATTTGCTGCCGGTGAACGCTTGGGGAGATCTATTCTCCAGTACCGGGAGTTACAAGATCTCCACCGAAATTTTACAAAAGATCTCAGCGCCCGGGTATATCTGGACGGCGCAAGAGTTCGACATAATGTTTCGGGAGATCGAGCGCGAGCCTAAATTTTACGAAAATTGTGATTTCTATTTTGGAAATGGGGCAGCCGTACTTCCATACTGCCCCTTTACAATCGGAGCACTCGGCTCATTATGTATCTCTCCATTCCCGACCACTAACTTTAATCTGCTGATGACGCCGCTCGGAGTTCCAACCACTCGAAAGCCATATACCATTACTCCAATCGAGGATTTTCTTGATACGAAAGTTGCCCCCACGTTTGAAAATAAGACACCGGAGCTCTTTCGTATGGTTTACTTCGCTGCCCGACTTCTTTCTCGCATGGAGATTCTGCATGAATCGATACTCGCCCTAACTTTGGTTCGAGCAGTTAGTTCTGAAGATGGGTCGGCGATGGGCGGTACACTGCGTGAACGGGCTGAAGAGCTAATTTTCATGGCTGCAAAATCAAGAGATCCCGAGCGCTCGCTTGAGGAGGTACAGCAGAAGTTGACCGAATACCTCGACAATAAGAAGAAGGAACTTGAGCGCGATAACTCAGGGGAGTTGCTTTCAGTTGGTCATATACCGGTGACGGAGTAGGTTGAGATATGTCGGGAATATCATCATTAATTGAGCTATTTTTGAACGCCCAAGTTGGCGCGAATCCGACTCTATGTCCGAATTCGATCCCCACCGTGACTCCAATGACGACCCCGCTTGGGTACATCTGTGATAACTGTGGTGGTTCAGCCTTTAGTTCGATTGCGGCAGCCTTTGGTACAATTGGTTACTGGTCTCAAGCGGCCTGGTTGCACCAGATTTACGATTACGGTCTAGGCAAGTTCGTAATGCTCGCCTACATCTTTTCTGTAATCTCAGGGATAGTCGGTTTTGTCATGGGAGGATCTCCGCGGCAGTACCTCTGGCTATTCATAGGTCCGGCCCTATTTTACTGGCTGACTGAATACCGCACGGCGGTGAGCGGAGTGAACTGGATGGTAGGAGGGACGAATCGTGATCAGCGTGAAGTATGGAGAATGGCTGAGACCGGGCTTCTAAATGAAGATTACATTCAACGATTCGGATTTACCGTTACGTCTGCTCTTCCACCGAGCTTTACCGGATCAGGTGCGCTGACAACCGGAGAATCAGTACCTTGTAACCAAACGGATGGAGCATGTATCTCGAATTTCTTCGGATACTTCGACCAAGTGATTAGCGACACTGTTCAGTATCTGATCGGATTTATCGGCGCTGGGCGAAAAATGTACGGCACTGGTAGTACCGGGACCAATATCATTCGAGATACTCCAGGCGGTGGTACCACGATTTACCACGCAGATCTGATGAAGGATATGCGTTGGAGCTTTTTTGCAAGCATATCCGAGGCCAGAATTAATAGCCCGGATCTGCGGAGATCCTTCGCAACTTTTATGTCTAGCGAATGTGGCGACCAATTTCTTTCGGCGGTTCAGCAGGACAAACTTCAAGCGGTAAAGTCAAGACAAGAGTCTCCGTTAACCTCAAACGTTTTAGATGGCGATTACCTTAATACCGTAATTAATTTGCCATTCATCGGGCCATTTCCGGTATCGATTCCCTTAGAAATTAGATTGTGGTCACGCTTGACCGCTGTGGTTCCAACTCCAAAGGAGCTAAAAGAGATTATTACTCACAGATTCAGGAATTTTACTGAAACCAATAAGATGGGGGAGGAGAGTAATGCATTATATTTTGCAGACCTTCTTACCAATCCAGTAACCACAACCGGATTACGCTTTACCGATTCTGTGCCAGCACCAAAAACCGAAACTTACTCTAAAGTTCCTGCTCTTACGGAAATCGTAACCTGTAAAACCTTTTTGACTATTTTGATGCAGGCTCTGCGTTGGGAGGCTGCGCATATCGCCTATCAGATCCTGACTGACGGCCCGGACGATATGTTTCCGATCGATTATGCAGCGTCAATGCTATATGGGATGGATATAAAATATCCTGGTTCCTTTGGCGGATTTCCAGGGGGCGGAGCACCGGGCACACAGTTGAAAAAGAATCATATACCACTTTTTGTCGAGTCCTTGGTGTTATCCAAAATATTTGCCAACGAGCTTCAGGTCTCCCCTGCGGTTGCAAGCCAAACCGAGAGCCAGTACTCGGCCCCGGTGGCGAACAAAAATGTGCAAGACATCAAGCAGTTTCAAAGGGTGAATAACCAGTTCTCTAAATTCGGAGAGCTCTATACTTGGGCGGAGATGGTTCCGTACTTTCAAGGACAGCTGCTTTATTATTTAGCGATTGCCTATCCGTTTGCGGCGATGTTCGTAGTGATTCCCGGGATGTTTAAAGGTTTTCTTCAGTGGTGCCAGTTTTGGATCTGGGTAAAGCTCTGGGACTTAGGTTTCGCTATGGTCACTGTGCTTGAAAGAAGCGTGTGGTCAATTACCGGAGGCGGATCAAAGAACGGAGATTTCAACACATTAATTCTGCAGATTGCGCAAGTTAACGGCGCAAACGGAACAAACATCTGTGAAGCTAAGCCGAGCTTAGGCGGGATGGGGTTAGATAGCAGTGTGACCCTTCCAACGGTGGCTGTAGATCCGTTCTATAGCTTGGTGAGTACCACCACACCTGCAAGTCATGCCAACGGAATTCTAAATATGCAGTGTTTGATAGATCGATTGCTTGCGGACTCAGGAAATATCGGTCTTAACATGGCGAACACTTATTATATCTATATTATGTCTGCGCTATATATGTCTGTTCCAGTGATCTGTGGAACCCTAGTGCTTGGAGCTAAATCCGGGATGGCGAGCATGTTGGGTTCAACCATGGGTGGGATCGCATCCCCCGCTGGTGGTGCCGCAAGTAACGCCGCCACCGGAAACTACTCTAAGGCCTTGGGTTCAAACCAGGCCACCTTCGGACAAGAGCAGTTCGCTAAATCTCTTCGATCGGGTGCTGCTGCTGGATTTGCAAAGCAAGCGCTTGATGCACAAAATGTCTCGACTGCAGAACAGATGTCGGCCGGATTTGTTGGTACCCGCTCTCAGGCGCTCGGCGGGTTAAGCAGCGTAATGGGCAGTGACATGAACGCCATGTATTCAAACCTGCAATCTGCGATGCAAGGTGGGCAGATGATGCTCGCTGGAATGGATATAGGCGGGCAATCGATTGCTAAGGCAATTGGCAGCGGTGATAAATCAGCTGCAGGTCTAAACGACGGATCGTCGGTCAGTCGGGGGCCCGGTATGCCGGGGATGTTTGGACAAGGAATGGCCTCTTCTGCCACTGCCGGAGCGACGGCTAGCGGCACATCCGGCGATGGTGCAAGAGATGGTGGAAGGGGCTTGGGCGCAGGGCTTGGAACAGCAGCGAAACTTCTCAATAACTATGGCGCAATGAACAACATGGCTGCGATGCGTGAGATGGCTACAACTACGTTAGCGGCTATGGCGCAGCTTTCCGCGGCGCAACAAGGGTTGGCCGTTGCTTCAACCGGACATCAAAGCGCTTCATCCCTAGCTGGTCTTCGCGGTCAAAGACTAAACGAAGTTGCTGATTTTGCCGGTCGCGAAGGTCAATGGACAGCGCAGGATAACGTGGCGCAATCCGGAATGGCATCAGAAGTGGCTGCGATCACAGGCTCAACCGGGATGGTAGCAAGCGGTCAAAAACCGCAGAGCGCTTCAGCCATGGCGTATCTTGGACGGATGGAGGGAGGAAATGTGGGTGCCGGAGGAAGGTTCTCTGCTTTCGGCGGCCATGGTTCTATGGCATCTGCTCGAGCGGCAAATTCAGGCGGAAGCTTAGATCGGCATCGCAGTGCCGGAATGGCGGACCTTAAGTCAAACTACGGGAGTGATTTCGTTTCACAGGGAGCAAAGGGTGGAGCGATTGATCCGAATAAGTCCGTGCGTGATGCTGCCTACGATACAAGTTTAGCTCAAACCTGGAAGGGGCTGACCCCGTTAGTGAAAGGCTTTCAAGATGGGCTAGTTGGTCGAGGGATGGATCCGATCATGGGAGCGCTGGGAGGTGCGATCGGGCAGCAAGCCTCGGCAGCGGGCCAGTCAGCCATTGACTACGGTAATCAACTGAAGGCTGCAGGAAATAATGTTGAAGGAAATGCGAGTATCGCCTTAGGTCAGGCGATGCGATCTATGGGGCAAGCTGGAGTTCAAGGGCAACACTATTCAGAGGGTGGAAACATCTACACCGGGATGCAGCCAGGAGCGCGCTCTGTGGCAAAAGATTCGGGTCAGGCCGGAAGTGAACTTGCTAAATCGCAGAAATTAGAACGAGGTGGCTCGTAAAGAATCTGATGGCAAAGTGGATAGGGGTAGGATAGAACACTTCAACCATGAAATCCGGTTGGATCTCTTCTTGGCCGTTTAAATCGGCTCTAATAATGTTTGTAATTTCCTCGGCAGTGCAAGCTGCCCCCATAATCCCGGAGTCAATCCTAAAAGATCGTGGCGTTTCGGTGAGTGATGTTGGGATTTCTTCGGCCACCCAGAAACAATTTGGCGGCGAATCTCCGTTAAGATTACCCAGGGTATTACTGGAACTCCCGCTCCTTTCTAATCAGACCATCTCCCCACTGCTTGAGCTTTCAATGCAATCTGCAACCGCGGAATCATTCGCTCCTTCGAGCTTATTTGCAGTCGCGACTTCGATGCTTGACCGCAAAGTGGTGAGATTAAAAGATCAGTCGCAGCTAAACCAAAGGATTAGCGAGTCTAAAGATTCAAGAAACCTTGTGGCCTTACTAAGCTCGATTGGTGGAAGTGTAAGTAATGGTCAATTAAATAAAATCCCCACTCCAGTTCAACGAGCGCTCTACGTTATGTTGAGCATGGCCCTAAGTGTGAATCAATGGGCCAATATCGCGCAGGATTCAGTAGTTCCCGATCTAGTTGATCGTCTCTGGGGGATGAAGAAAATCTTTCTGTTTAATCCATACGCCGAGACTTTTAAAGATCGCATAGATTTTAGGATCTACACCAAAGCGTTAAAGGAATTTAACATAACCCCGCTACTTATTCCGTCATTCGATCTTCTCTATGCAATCGAATCAAGTGCTGAAGAAATCCGACGGTTAAAGAACGTTCCAAAATTCGGTATGATTACGATCCCAACAAAACTCGGCCAAGTGGAGATCGGAGATAGCGGGATGCAAGAATATGGAACAAAAGATCCGTTTATCATCTTAGATTTGGGGGGAGATGATAGTTATGTTCAAGCCGGAGCAAATAATCCAAAAGTTCAGCCGGTTTCAATTTCATTCGATCTAGGGGGCAACGATAGATACGAAGCATTGGGGCCGGGGCTAGGTACCGGAACCTTAGGTATTGGAGTTCTTTGGGACGACTCTGGAAATGACTCT
>CAZJXY010000039.1:0-14251 GCA_964549925.1 uncultured Bdellovibrionales bacterium
TCTGGAAGGTATAGCCCCCCTGGAGAAACATCAGCATCCTTTAGAATTTGAACCAGCACTCTCATACCGAGCGGATGAATTTTTCGAAGTTTTGATGGGTCTTCTGGGGCAGGTATGTGTTTATAACTGGCTGTTTCCGGCGAGCCCCAGGATTCTGGCACAACTTCGAAGCGGCGTTTAGTTTTTGAGCTTCTATCTGTCATCTTATTTCGTTGAACTTTAGCCAAACTGAACGGGGAGGGGAACGGTTATAGCCATTCTTGCATCGTTTCGAAACAGCAGTTTAGAGTCACCCAGTAACTAACTGAAATTGTTTCTATTATTCCGGTGCTGTGGATATGGCAATGGACTTTAAAGCATGCTAAGCCTCTTCCGAATGTATATTCTAATTTCTTGGATCTTTTGGGCGTAACCCCCGCTCTTAATAGTAAGTGTGATCCAAAAAGAACCTCTCTGGAGATTTACAGATGGGCGATGCTCAAAAAACTGTCGAAATAAAATTCCCGGATAAGACACTCTCCTTGCCCGTAATTGAAGGAAGCGAAGGGGAGAAGGCCATTGATATCAGAGCCTTGCGGGCAAACAGCGGCTACATCACTCTGGATACTGGTTACATGAACACCGGGAGTTGCCTAAGCGCAATTACATTCATTGACGGGGATAAAGGAATTTTACGCTACCGTGGTATTCCGATTGAAGTTCTCGCTGAAAAATCAGATTTCCTGGAAGTGTCCTACCTCTTGCTGAAGGGGAAGCTGCCTACTCAGAATGAATTAGAAAGTTTTCGTCGGGAGCTTACCTATCACACCATGCTGCACGAAGATGTGAAACGTTTTTTTGATGGTTTTCCTCGTGATGCTCATCCGATGGCGATTCTAGCATCAGTCGTATGCTCGCTTTCGACATTTTACCAAGATGAGGTTGGCACCGAGGAAGACATTGCTCATATGAGCACAATTCGTCTGCTTGCGAAGCTTCCGACTATTGCGGCGTTCGCCTACAAAAAGTCTATCGGTCAGCCCTTGGTCTACCCCAATAATTCCCTGAATTACTGCGAAAATTTCCTGCAGATGATGTTTTCGCTGCCTTGCGAGGAGTACAAGGTTGATCCAGTCGTGGCCCGTGCTTTGAATTTGCTTTTGATTCTGCATGCTGATCACGAGCAAAACTGTTCAACCTCTACTGTTAGAATCGTTGGCAGCAGTGAGGCTAACCTCTATGCTTGCATCTCCGCCGGAATTTGTGCGCTTTGGGGCCCGCTTCATGGTGGAGCAAACCAAAAGGTAATCGAGATGCTTCAGATGATCAATGAAGACGGCGGTGATGTTAAAAAGTATGTGGCTATGGCCAAGGATAAGGAATCCGGTTTCCGTTTAATGGGTTTTGGTCACCGAGTCTATAAGAATTACGATCCGAGAGCTAAAATAATAAAGCGCTCATGCGATGAGTTACTCGCAAAATTAAAGGTCAACGATCCTCTGTTGAACATCGCTCGGCAGTTAGAGGAAGTAGCGCTTAAGGATCCATACTTCGTGGAGAAAAAGCTTTATCCAAACGTCGATTTCTATAGCGGCATTATGTACCGAGCCATGGGAATTCCAGTACCGGCCTTCACGGTGATGTTTGCCCTGGGAAGACTCCCCGGATGGATCGCTCAATGGAAGGAGCAAAATGCAGATTCCGCTGGAAAGATCGGACGCCCACGGCAGATCTATACCGGACCAAAGGAAAGTCCGTATACGCCAGTTGGGCAGCGTAAGTAGCTTTATTCGACGTTTTCTCTCAGTGTTCAGTCTTAACTTCGCCATGCTAAAACAAGGTTATGTGGTATAGTCAGGTGGTATCTTGCCCGATACAATATTCAGACTATGAACACTTGGATTACAAAATTGATCTTGTTGGTATCCCTCGTTCACCCAGTCCTGATGGTTTCAGAGACATTAGCCCAAACGTATCAGATCGATGAAATTGGAGAATTGGATCTAGACTCGGATTTGATTACCTCTAATACGGTCTCTCGATATTTTGGGATGAACGTGACTGGCCCAGGGTCTGCAAGAGTCCGGGTAACAATCGGAGATGTTAGCTTTGAGGATGACGTAAGCATCGCGCTCGCATCGACGCAACTTTACTCGTATCTCTTTAGCGGTGTTTTGGCGGAGAACTTGGGAGTTAAGTTTAGACGAGGTTTGTTCGGAACGGTCACTGTGGAATTGCTGGACGAAAATGGAGTCTCAAATGACAGTGCTACTTTCGAGTTGGACGTATCGCGCCCAAAAAATGCCTGCAAAAAATACCCAAGCGAAAAGATAAAAACCTGTACACGGGTTGATCTAAGCCAAGCATCGCTTAAATCTCGCCGCAAGGTTGCGCGGAAACTGGCGATCTCTATCCGAGGACCGATAGTTCTCGAACCTTAGTTGATCCAGGCGCCGCTTCGAACAAAGTGGAAAGCCGGTTGTGCGAAATAGACCTCTACAGCACAAGCTGCTACGAGTATTACGATAGAAAATCCGAGCAAAACTAAAGCTGCTCTTACAACTCTTCGAGTCTCTTTGGACCTAAGGCTATACTTATTCAGCGCCTGGGAGATGAACACCGCCCCCAAACTAGCTAGTATGTAGGCTAGTGCCTCCATGATCAGGTGTGGCATCAAGATTAACATGGCCCCTATGGCTTTAGAGCTGCCGCTATCCTGAAGTATGATATTCAAGTAGGAAAATATCGAATCAGCCCAATGCACGGCGTTCCATGCCAGCACTAGTACCAATCCCGATGATCTATAGATCGCTGCGAGAGATAGGCCCACAAAAAGTACACCAACATTTTGAGACACTAGCGTAGTAAAATCGTTCCGATAGACGCTAGAGAGAGATATATCAGCGAATGACCCAGGGAATGTGAGTTCAATTATTGAGCTAGCAGAAAAAATTCCTAAGAAGATAAAGATAAACTCGGTAGCGAGTCTTCGATTGGCAAGCCAAGGAGAGTGTTTATCCTCCCAAATTGAGCGACGATTATAATCTAGCAGATTTTGAAGTAATTGATTCAGTCCAAAAGCCGTCAATGCGCAGGCGGCCATCTCTGAGACTTCTGGGAAATATCGTGTCGCTATTATGGCCGAAATTAGAGCGAAAAAGAAGCTCAATAAGAACGAACGGAGATAGCTTGCTTTAGGGGAACTCATAAGCACATCGGTATCAGAATGGCCGAGTTCTAAAAAGGAGGGGTTTGATGGCCTGTCTTAGAACCCGAGAAAAGCTGATAAAACTAATTGAAATGCTTGAAACAAGCGTCGTTTGAGAATGCCTGTGAGATACCACACATCTGTCATTTATCACCCGATTTACCTCTCACTTGAAATTAAACATCCCCCGATATTCTGTATTAGGGAATTAACGGTTTTCTGACGATATCCTAGGGGTTAACCAGATAAAGTTAGAGGACTTTAGGTAGGCAGCTATGAGGTTTTTATATCAGTTAAACGCGCGAGGATGTCTGAATGCGGTATCTCTAGTATTGGGGATACTACTGCTCGTACATGTCAGCGCCGAAGCCGAATTCTTATCACCTCTGGGAAATAGCGATAAATACGGCTGCTCTCTTTCCTTCGAACCTCATCTAGTCACCGACGGCGGTCAAAGCCGTGTTCTAACTGAACAGGAACTAACAAAGCTGAAGAAGCGATTAAAGCGGAAAAAAAATAAGCCTGGCATGGCTGGCAAGAACGCCAAGAGCACCCTGAACGATTTAAATAAGTGTATTAAGGGAACATTACGACACCTAGATCCTTGCTCAGAGTTGGGGAGTATCGCGAGCACTTCGGAGCTCCAGGCACAGGTAATAAATGGGAGACTCTGTGATTGGACCAACTCTCCGTTGGTTAAAATAGTTACAACATTCCAAGATACCACAGAGGAATCATGCAGCGGAGTGGCCTTAAGTGATCATGTCGTTCTTACTGCTCAACACTGTGTATTCGATCCAGACGGAGACGCTCCGCTTGAGGTAAAGGTGTACCTAGATTCCTTTGACCAAACAATGACCACCTATGAGCCGGACGATATAATTGCCGACCCAACCTATTTTGATCAAGGAAACTCTGATCTTGCACGCTATGATATTGCAGCCCTGGCGTTCATCGATCCGCTTCCGGTTTCCAAAACGGCAAGATTTCTCTCGGTAAATGCGGAATTACAAGAAGGTGAAAGGGCGTTGATCGCCGGATTTGGTCGGGATGAATCTGGAAATCCGGCAGGCTTTGACCTAATCGCGGGTTTTTTGAGGGTAACAACTGATCGGCAGTTTAGTGTTGATTTAAAATTTAACGGAGATCCGGGGGAGAGCGGAGCTTGTACGGGGGACTCAGGCGGTCCGCTGCTGATCGAAAGAAACGGGGAATGGCGTGTGGCAGGTG
The DNA here is from genome assembly GCA_964549925.1 of uncultured Bdellovibrionales bacterium. Lineage (GTDB taxonomy): Bacteria > Bdellovibrionota_C > UBA2361 > UBA2361 > J135 > CAZJXY01. The sequence continues at coordinate 4,418 of CAZJXY010000039.1, forward strand.
TAGCCTCCTACGCTCAAAGTGAGAGCCAAGATGCTTGTGTCCCTCCTACCACAATTCACTATACCAAGCACACAGATTGTGATGTACGCGAGCTCTTCGCAGATTTTTTGTGCGAACTTCCCTACTACGACCCTTCGCAAGATGGCGAGTGCATATTTAAGGCATGTGAATAAGGAGTAGTTGATGCAATCTAAAACCGACACTGTCAAATTCATATCGCTGATTCTATTGATAGTAGTTTTGCTGTCGGTCGGGTCGTTCTTCGGGTTCCCAAAATCTCCGCGTGGAGCGGCAGATGGACGAGATCTCTCTCAAGACATAACTAATCCGCTGGCTTCTACTCTGACGATACAAAGTAGCCTTTACTTGAATGGACGTCCTGATAATGGTGCCAGAGGCTCGGTCAAGGATATCGCTGTTTGGGAGAATTTTCTGTATGCCTCGTACGTTACTTCAAACGCAGATTTCTACCTAGATGCTTGGGATATTTCAAATTCTTCTGCTCCGGCATTTTTGGGTGCACTTCCTTTCGGGAACGCTTTTGACGATCAGAACCGACTTCTTCCGGTCGCTGCCCTTCAGGGCCCACGCGACTTGCATGCAATTGACGGAAACCTCTTGGTCTGGACAAGCTTTGGATTAAAAATTTATCCAATTCAAAACGACGGAAGATTGGGCGCACCCAGTGAAACCGCACTTAGAGATGACTTAAACGACACCTTAAACAGGGTGAGCTTCGCTGGTGATTTCGCCTCAGTCTCACGACGTATGTTATCAGATCAACAATTTAATCAGCTAATTGGTCGGATTCCTCAAGGAGAGCTCGAGAAATTGCTGCAGAGCCATGTACTGATTAACCTTCAGGACCCGCTTAATCCGTACTTTCTAAACGCTCATCAGGACTACGGACTTGCCTACCAGAAGATCGATACTGCTGTCTCAGGGATATATAGAGGGCTTCCGGCTGCACTTTCGATCAGCGATGACAAGCGTCTGCTAAATGTCACTACCTCTTCAATTGAGCGTTTACCGCATTATGACGGATTCTGGCAGTCGCCTCTTAATTCGATATTCTCCCTCGAGAAGCGAGCTAATACACTCTTTGAGATCATTGACGAGACGGTCCCGAGTTCTTTTGTAAGGCGAACCTTAAGAATATCCATGTCGAAGCTGCTACGACAGTTGCATATACGCGGCTCTAGCCGCATCCCGACACTAATAGGCGTCAAATATGGCGGGGAGACACCGCTTCGTGAAGTAATGAGTCAACTTTCAATCCGTCCCACTGACTCGCTTAGGCTCGCATTACAGAAAGCAATTGAGGCGCAAATCTCTTCGGCGATTGATCGAGAGCTGAGCCTTGAGATAGGAAGAGCCTTAAGTCGAAATTTAAGCGATTTGATTTTAGTTAACAGACTCCAATCTCTTTCAAATCTGAGAGATGGGTTGAGTGCGGCGTTTGATGCTGAGCTTGATGCCGAGCAGGTTGCCAAATATATCACCCTCAAGATCATCTCTCCTTTGCTTGGAAACCCAGCTTTCATGAAGCTTACAGTTGCCGGGTTGATCAAGATTGTCGCTAGTAATCCATTGGCTCAGGTGATCGACGCCGGTCTGACCACTTTCCATACTTTCTTGCCGGTTAATGCCACCTTGAAGGCGCTTAGATTCGACCCCCCAGGTTGTTTTGATATTCCAGATTCGGCGAGCGGACTGCTAAACCTAATGTTTATTGAGAATGGCCCGCGTCTTCGGCTTAACGGATTAGCGTTTTACGAGATGCTAAAGCTTGCGCAATATTATTTTGGAGATACTAATTTTGCAGCGTTTGAGACCGAACTGGGTCAGACCATTCGGAGTTTTCATTCTAGTCTGAGCACGAAAGTTGCCGCCGAACTCTCTCCATTTGCCGATACACTCGGTCTTAATGACTTTAGCCTAGAGTCGCTGTGGGGAGACTTTATGGGGGCCCTCTCTGTTAAGCCAATTTTAAGCAGAGTTATCGCTGAAGCGATTCTTAATAGGATCGAACGCTTGGGAGTCAGCGCTGACCTTAGTGTGGCAGAAGCTCTAGCTGCGCTTAATCTCTATGTAGATCAATTCAACCTCCCACCTAACGCGAGCTTAAGCTCGGTCTCGGACCTCCTTCAAATCCTTCGAAACCGACTGAGATTAGGGAGAGTCGGATTAAACTCACTGGTCTATCGCAGTACAAGATTGGGCCGGGATATTTTTGGTGAAAACTTAAAGGCTCCCGTTAGGAAACTGCTTAACCAGCTTTTCGGAGATCTCCCAAGTGATACCATGCTTGAAGATGCCATAAGTAGGTTTGCCACAGGTAAAGTACCAGCTGATGTGATGGGAGATTTGACTCATCAGCTGCTAAACCAAATCCTCGAGGTAATCGACGGTGGAGGTGGATTTCCGGCAGTGTTAGGTGTAGATGCGCTTTTCCGTCAGGGCGACTGTTTGGCGCAGTGGGAGCTCGCGCTCGAGGCAGCAGCTGAAGCCGCGGATGCTTCATTCTTTCTTTCCGCTGCCGCCGTACCTATCAGAACAGCCGAAGCAGGTATCGTATCAGCAGCCAGGGCAGCGGCTGACTATGTAATTGAGTCTCTGCTAAAAAAGATGGTTGAGGAAATATTTTCGAATAGGGGAAAGGGATATTCATCCTTTCAGCTGGGTCTAGAAACTGCAAGTAGAGCAATTGATCTCTTTAATCTGGCTGGTAGGAGTGCACGTCAGGTAAACGTAGCCGCTTACTCAGATAGAGTGGCTGCCGTTATGCGGGATATGGGAGCCTCCTTTCCGAGCGAAACAGGAAATAATTTAGTAACTCTACTTACTTTCGATCCGCTTATTCCGGATTCGAAATCGATTATTAGTCTAGGGAGCTGGGATACACTAAATACAACACTCTCTTCGAATCAGTATTTGCTATTAGTTGGTCAAGGTTTGAGCCACGATCGAATTGTTCCAAGGGTTGTAATCACCGATCTTTTAAACGCGGAAGATAATTCCTATGCTTTGATAGGGGACGCGGCTATTAACTTAAGCGCATCACAGAAATTTATCTCCGCTAAAAATGGGGAACAGTTCGTAGTACTTTCGCAGCGTGGCATAGAGATCATAGGACGTGAAGTACGGTAATTTCTATCAGTTTTGTGTATGATTAAAATAGGTGGGAATCGGGCTGACGGAGTTGAGTTTCTTTTCGCTCTTAGACTCCGAATCGTCGCTTTGATAACCCTTGTTGGTAATCCCCCAGAGTAAATAGTTCTTGAAACTCCAATTTGGTTTCAAACCCACGATCCCTGTCTTCGGAAACTCTCCTTTGGTAGGGTTATAGTGAGTTCCGAAAACGAAATCCCAAAACGGGAAAAAGGCAAAATTCTTGTTTAAATGCCGCTTCTCAGTTGAGTGGTGAATTCGGTGATATTGCGGCCCCCCAAGCACCCAATTGAAAAACGGATGTTGAACGCGGATATTACAGTGAATAATTCCGTTCCAGAGACGCAAGTAAAGATACAAGTAGCCAAGTGATTGGAAGTTGAATTTGAACAAAACCACGGCAGGGACAGTTATAGTCAGAAACTGAAGAATTGATTCGCTCCAGTGTTGTAGGGGTGAGGTTGCATTCAGTTCTTCAACCGCATGATGCAAAGAATGAAATCTCCAGAGGAACGGTATCGTATGTTGTGTTCTATGCCAAACATAGAAGAAAAAGTCATTCACAAATGCAGGAATCAATGGAACGATTAGATAGATATACGGCAAATAAAAAATTTGCTCCTCTGACACCAGTGTCATCAAGTCGACCGTAAAGATTGGGTTTAAGGTCTCAGAAAACAAAGAAAGTGGATAGAGAAATAATCCTCCGATTAGATAAGTGAGGACATTTAAAAACCATGCACGCAGCCGACCTTGCAGGGAGTGTCCTCTCTCTATGGGTAAGAGAAATTCAAGAATGCCCAAAATTAGAGCTGTCTGGGTGAATTGCCAGATCTGGGAATAAGATTGCTCTAATACATGACTCAAATAGCTCGACATTGCTTATGAGGTATCACGTTTTATTCGTCGCCTCAATAAGTTCGGTGGAATAATCCGTCGATATACGAATCTAATACTTGTTCACTGTTGGAGTGAAACTACCCGGGACATGTCGCTGTAGAATAATGCTTAAGTTACTCGAAGTAAGACTTGGGTGTTCTCTACTGCTAAGTCTATCGATATATACCCTACGCCATTGATTTTTGACAAAAAGTCGATGGCGTAAGGCGAGCGCAATCTTGGCTTGCCAAGTTGCGCCGAAGAAAATAAAAACCCAGCCGAAATTCATAGTTGTACGAATGCTCAAAAAAATTGGCTAATGATTGAGTAAATAGTAGTTTTAGGCTTTCAGGCACTTTGAGCGTAGGGTTTATTTATCTTCTGCTGCTCGCCTTGGGCACGCCCAAGAGCTCGCTAAGCCCAGCTATTCTCAATCATTTTCTGTCAAAAATGTTTGAGGCTGGGTTTACATCAGTGTGCTGGAGATAACAATTTTTTGGATGTATGGCGCTAATTTTAACGAAGAGCGAGAAACTAATATGGGTTAGGAATCACATTTGGGAATTACATTCTGGCGGGCTACCCTTTTTTGATCCTAGAGAGATTCAAGGAGATTGGGCAATACTATCACATCCTTAGAAATTTCTTGCTTCCATACATTCGCGGGCTTACTTTACTACTGTGGAAGCTGTAACTCACAACTTTCCAGAGGAGAAGTCGATAGGGTGTGATTCTCTGGATAAAGTCCAAATTGGACCGAATGCGGCCGATGTTGCTCCGACTCCAAAAGTCGAACACCAGACCTCATTAGTCTGCATGCCGTGGCACTTGGTCGAATCACCTTCAATACAAATTGGCACCCTGAAAGCTGTCCTGGATAATTCGGGAATCTCGGCGCAGACGCATTCAATGCACCTTGAGTTCATGAAATTCATCTCCAAGCTACGTTCCGATGAGGGAGGGATCTCTTTGCGCGAATACGAAGAGGTTTGCAGTCAGTACGGTAATATTGGAGTTGGTGAATGGGTCTTCGCGGTTGAACCTGCAGTAGAATTTTCTCTCGGTGAGCAGCAAAGAAATTTTGCTTTGTTGAGAGAAGGGGGCGTGAGCCGAGATCTTGCGCTAAGATTAAAAACTCTTAAAGCACATGTTCCTGAGTTTCTTAAAATTTGTGCTGACGAAATAATGGCAACCAATCAAAGTAGTGGGGTTTACCGCGGTCTACTCCCAGACCTGGCCGTCTGCTGCGCTAGCTTATGAACTTAAGAAGCGGAACCCAGAGTTAAAAGTTATGATCGGAGGAGCGAGTTGTGAGGGAGTAATGGGCCCCGCGATTCTAAAAGCTTTTCCGTGGATAGATGTAGTTGTAAGGGGAGAGGCGGAGAACCTCGTTGCGGAGCTGGTTCGATCGCTTGCAGAGAGTAAACCGCTTACAGGCATGCCGGGTGTATGTTATCGCGTCGGAAAAGAGATCATAGAGGCCAGCACTCAATCCACACCGGTCCTAATGGATCATGTGCCAATGCCAAATTACGATGAGTATTTCGACCGACTCGCTGGATCGATGCGCTTACACTCTCAGATAGTTCCACGACTTCCGATCGAGAGCTCGCGCGGCTGCTGGTGGGGTGAGAAACATCATTGTACTTTTTGTGGATTGAACGGGGAAGTGATGTTGTTTCGTAGCAAATCAGCCCAGAAAGTTCTTGATGAGCTAATGACTTTGTCATCAAAACATGGAGTATTAGATTTCACTGCAGTCGATAACATTTTAGACCCGAGTTATTTTAAAAGTCTGATGCCGTCTTTAGCCGAAAGCGGAAAGAACTTGAGCCTTTTCTATGAAACCAAGGCAAACTTAAGTCACGAACAAGTGGCACTTCTTAAGGCGGCAGGAGTTGATACGATTCAGCCGGGTATAGAGAGCCTAAACACGCATGTCTTGCAGTTAATGGATAAAGGAGTAACCGCCCTTCAAAACGTAAGGCTACTAAAATGGTGCGCCGAGTTTAGTATTCATGTGGTTTGGAACTTACTGCATGGGTTTCCCGGAGAGACTAGAGAGGACTATGAAGAGATCGCCGAACTCATGCCGTCACTCGAGCATCTTACCCCTCCCAACCTTAGCAAACTCGCGGTGTACCGCTTTAGTCCGCATTTCGAAAAATCCGAGCAATACGGATTAGTCGTTGATGGTCCTCTCCCGTTCTATAGTGCCTTTTTTAAACTTGATCCGATGACGGCTAGTGACCTGGCACATAGCTTCCGGTATCACCAAAAGGATCTCTCCGATCCAAACTTACTCTTAGGCGCTGTTCCGCAAGGTGTTGAACTTTGGCGGAAGGAAACGACTAGGAGTTATCGGATGTTGACTTATCGTGAGGGCCCGGGGTTTTTGCAGATCAGCGATAGCCGAGCAAGTTTGACCGGTGGGGGTGGTGTGATGCGCTACAGTTTGGATGACCTCCACGCAAGAATTTACTTAGCCTGTGACGGCATCGCATCGATACCTCGGATACAGCGCGAGCTAAAAGAGAGGGATGGCTTGAGCATTTCGGCCGAAGAGATCAAATCGCTATTAGATAGTTTTATTCAAGCTCGTTTAATGATGGAGGAGGACGGGAAATATCTCTCTTTGGCAGTGCCATTTACGCCGCGTTATTATCGCAGGGATTCTCGCAATAATGGAACTGATAGAACTAGCAATTAGTGCTATTCACGCACTCGCGCAAGTCACTAATCTTGATACACTTAGAATCTGTAACCTTAAAATACCCGGCATACGATCCTGTATTAGCGTGTGCCTCGTCAGCTACAGAGAATGGGTTTTCACCGGCGGCACAAGATAGGCCCTTGCCGTAAGCTCGTGCAGCCCAGCCGCTTCCGGGCGGATAGTAAAATCCGTAAGTAGTAATCTCTGTCCCCTCGGAGTCATAAACTGAGATACAAGAAACTGATGGGTGAATTCCCCCAGACTCAATTAAGAAGCTTCCGCCGCCTTGGCGTGCGTCATTAATGTGATCAGAAACTTCGGTCTTATATATTACATTACTGTCAGCATTTAAAATCTGATCGCAAACATTAGACAATCCCGGCCCAGGAGCTCCACCGCCGCCACTGCCACCACCGCCTCCGCCGCTATTGCCTCCGTTATCTTTACCGAATCGGTTAATGTTGATCTGATCTACCGCAATATCATTGGCTGCATGCACCAGAGTTCTTACCTCGGTAGATGGACTGTAAATTGTAAACCCGGTACTTGTTTGAACAGCGATCTCATGTCCCGGTGAGTTTACGTTCAAATAGTCACCGACAATTAGAGTACCGGTTCCCTGGAGCACTACTTTTCTAAAACTTTTTCCGTTGCTTGTGTTTCGTAACGTGAGCGTGGTTTGGGTTGCTCCCTTTTTCGCGAATGCCAATATTTGATCATGGCCATTACTGTCTGCCAGAGGTAGTGGAACCGTCTTTTGATTCCCGACATTTATTCGTGATGAAGCGCCAGATTGAACATCGTAAATAAAGATCTTACTTCTCTTATTGCCTTTGCCAACCCTCAGTGTGGCAATCCGATCTTTAATTCCATCCGGGTTCAAAAAGAAAATCTTATCTGTACGTTTTCCTAGGTTAATATCTTTGCTCCCCCCTGGACCAGCGGGTGCAAATGGGTCGTACAATACGTGCAGAACCTGGGTCTTCCCCTGGCGTGAAACATACGCCGCATCGGTATACCCGCTTCCGTCAAAATCTGCTCCAGCGATAAAGCGCAAATCATTTGCACCACCAAATTTCCTGTTTTCGCCCGATTCGAGCCTCCATGAGACATCGGTGCCATTCGGACTAATGGTTATAACCCCAGCTTGCGTACTTTCTGTCGAGGTCCAGTGGCCCAGAGCAATGTGATCTCCCGGTTTTCCAACAGTCGCTACCTGTGAGGTGGCCTCGTCATGAGGCGAAAAGAGTACTCGCCAGCGCAGGGAATTTCCTACGATCTTAACCAAAGCGATCTCTGATTTTCCGTCACCGTTAAAGTCGGTCGGAGCAGCAATAGATTCGACTGTGACTAAAAAAATTGTGGTAAAAAAGGAAAGTAAGTGAAAAGAGGACAGACTCTTCATAAAACCCACACGCTATAAGCTTAAGTGAACGGGTAGAGAACTCATATTTCGATGAGACAGTTCTCACCCGTCATCTATTCAATTTTAACACGGAAATTTAAATTGAAATAGAGAGTTTTTTACTCTGGCACTTTTCTAAAAATTGAATAATCCTAACTAATTTCCGAAAGATCCATCAGATCGTATGCAACAAAACTGGATCCGCGTTAACTATTAGTTTCAAGATCCACAGGCGCAAAAAGGCTTTCAATATCCTTCTTACTAAGATTAAGCGGAGAAACTTTTCCGGTGTTTAGTAGCGCATCCACAATCTTAGTCTTTTTTTCCTTTAGCTGCATAATCTTACTTTCAACGGAGTCTTCGGTGATCAAGCGATAAACGTTAACGGTTTTCGTTTGTCCTATACGATGAGCTCGATCGGCAGCCTGATCTTCGACTGCAGGATTCCACCAAGGATCGTAAATGATTACCGTGTCGGCAGCAGTTAGATTGAGACCGGTTCCTCCGGCTTTAAGACTCACTAAAAAGAGCCGTACGCTTTCATCATGGTTAAACTGATTTACGACATCTTGGCGGTTCTTAGTGCTCCCATCTAAATAAACATATTTGTGGGAATTCTCCTCAACCCAGCGTCTTACGATATTTAACATTTCTAGAAACTGGCTATAAATGATGATTTTTCGGCCCGATTCGAGGGCCTCGCTCAGCACTTCCTTTAAAAGATTGAACTTCCCAGAATCAAAGCCTTCAAGGCTTTTAAACGCATCGATTGAGTTTGGGTGGTTGCAAACCTGCCTTAATCTAAGCAGCGCGGCCAAGATTGAGACACTGGCTCCACGCACACCCTTCTCCTCTACTGCCTCTAGCACTCGTGGTCGAACCTCATTTAAAATATCTAAATAAAGAGATTTTTGTGATTCGGTCATTTCAACGAAAAGTGAAGATTCAATCTTCGGTGGAAGATCCTTTTCAACCTCTGCTTTGGTCCTGCGTAAAATAAAGGGGGTAATCCTCCGGCGCAAAAAGGATGCAACCTGGACACCGGGGCCGTGTTCTAAGATCGGCTTTTCAATATTGCGCTGAAAGGCTTCACTCGATCCTAAATAACCTGGCATCAAAAAATCCATAATTGACCAAAGTTCCATTGGTCGATTCTCCGTGGGGGTACCACTTAAGGCTAAGCGTCTCCGACTTTGTAACCCTTTGGCTGCCTTGGTCGTTGCAGCTTGAAAGTTCTTAATGTTCTGGGCTTCGTCTAAGATGATAAAGTTAAACTTAGTCTTTTCTAGAGGCTTACGATCAAGTCTAAGCAAGGCATACGATGTGATAACAATGTCATAGCGCTTCAAGTCCTCAAACCAACTCTTTCGCTCCGGCCCATGCAACACCAATACCCGCAAAGCTGGGGTGAAGCGCGCTGATTCATGCGCCCAGTTTGCCAGAAGCGATGTTGGAACAACTATCAACGAGGGACCCTTTTCCCCTCTATCTTTGAGGTGCTGGAGGAAAGCCAAGGTCTGTACGGTTTTTCCAAGACCCATTTCATCGGCCAGGATGCCGCCGAATCCGAATTCCTCTAGGAAGTTAATCCAACTTAGTCCTTCACTCTGATAGGGCCGAAGCTCTCCCACAAATTTTTTGCTAAGCGGAACGGGCTCAATCTTGT
>CAZJXY010000040.1:0-14045 GCA_964549925.1 uncultured Bdellovibrionales bacterium
GAATGGCTCCCCCGGCTGGACTCGAACCAGCGACCCGCTGATTAACAGTCAGCTGCTCTACCGACTGAGCTACCGGGGAACCTATGCTGAAATTGGCGTCGATGATTTCGGTGATTTTTCCTAGTCGTCTAACCTTAACTTCGGCAATTGAAGGGGGGATTATTGATCAATTCTGGGCCTGCTGCAATCAGCCTAATCTCACATTTTGCCCCAGAATCAAGGGGTTATCGGGCGGCGCCCTAAAAAGGCATGGGAAATAGTAGTGTCATCCGCGAACTCAAGCTCCCCACCTTTGGGCAGTCCCTGCGCTAAGCGACTAGTGGAGACCCCCTTTTCATTAAGTAATCGAGCCAAGTAAAGCGATGTGGCATCGCCTTCAACCGTAGAGTCAAGCGCCAATATAGCTTCTTTTATTTTCCCCTCACTCAGTCGACTCTGCAGCTCTAGAATCTTCATCTGCTCAGGACCTTTCCCTCGAAGCGGCGCCCAGAGCCCATGCAGTACATGGTAGCGTCCCTTATAGTCGCGTGACCGCTCAATCGCCAATAAATCGATCGGCTTTTCAACGATACACAGAATTGAATCATCGCGGGTTGAGTCTTGGCAGATCTTACAAATCCTTTCTTCACTCAAAAAGCAACAGCGTTCGCACAACAAGACTGAAGTTTTGGCCTGATTCAGGGCTGCTACCAATCCGTCGATCGCTGCTCGATCGTTGCACACTAAATGATAAGCCAGGCGTAAAGCTGACTTTCCGCCAATTGCCGGGAGGCGGGTTAGCTCCCGCACTAATTTTTGTAGCGAATTTGGTAAACCCGAGAGATCCAACATCTTTGCTCAGAAAAATATAAGTTACAGCCCCGGGATGCTCATGCCGCCGGTAATGCTCTTTACACGCGCGTCTGCAGCCTCATGTACCTTTTTAAACGCTTGGTTAACCGCCGCCAAGACCATATCTTGTAGCATCTCGGTGTCTGAACCAACTACTTCCGAGCTAATCTTTATTGAAACCAGTTCATTTTTTCCATTCGCAACCGCTACAACTGCTCCACCCCCAGCACTACCTTCAGCCGTAAGCGCTTTAGTTTCCTCCTGAACTTTCTCAAGATCAGCCTTAAGCTTCTGAGCTTGTGCCATAATCCCGTGCAAGTTGCCTGGAATTTTAAATCCGCCTTTAGACATTGGTTTACTCCTTATTAAATCAACGCTTCTGCCTTAACCCTTCTCTGTACCATGTTCCTCTTCGACTACACTTCCAGGAAAGAGCCTTCGTAAGTTTTCAACCGCTGGATGAGTGGCAGCATCCTCAATACTCTTCTTTCTTTTGGCGGCCTCCAAACTCTTCTCCTGATCAACTATACTTGGGGGGAGATCTGATGCCCCATTTGAAATCTCAAGCTTTATCTCCCACTCGGACGAACCGCTATACGCTTGAAGCAGGGCAACTAACTTGTCCCGATTTGCAGATTCATTAAGATATTCAACCGCAACTCTTGCACCAGAGGCGATCAGCTTGCCAGATTGAAAGCTTCGAAGAGAAAGACGCCTTAGATACTCTGCCATAACCGGCGAACGAGAAAGCTGCGGCAATGAAACAAATTCTCTCCAATCGAGCGGACGTTTACTTATCGATTCCACTCGCGGCGCTGGCTTCTCTGTCTGGTCCTTTGCAGGAGCAGCCGTTTCTCGTCGTATTTCTTGAGGTCGATCAACTCGTTTTTTCTCAGCGCTGCCAATTCCAAGGTCATGCTTTGAATTTTCAAACTCAGCGATCAAAGCAGCTAGATCTTTGACCGGCTCGCGGGAAGCCATCCTTACAACCAACGCTTCCAAAGCATAACGTGGGTAAGAGCTGCGAGTGGCAAGATCCGCTCCCTCTCTAGCAAGTTGCAGTAAATCTTGAACGTCAATTCTGCTTACCTCGGCTACCTGCTTGGAGAGCTGTTGAATTTCCTCGGCCGGAAGGCTGAGTGATTTTAGATTGTTAGCGGTAACAACTTTAACCACCATTAGATCGCGCCAGTGCGACACAAAATCATCGAGAAACAAAGTCGGATCGATTCCTGAAGCAAAGACGTCAGCAACTAGTTCAAGCGCACTTGCCGCATCTCTAATAAAAATTGCCTGGGAAAGCGCATTAAGAACTCGTCGCTCAACAACGCCAAGTGCAATACTCGCTGCCTTTGCGCTAATTCTTCCATCACCGAACGACTGAACGCGATCAAGCAGCGACTGAGCGTCACGCATCGAACCATCGGATAACCGAGCGATCATGCGCAATACTTCGTCATCTATATCAATCTTCTCTGCTATGACGATTTTTTTCAATTGTTCAACAACTACTGCTAAATCAAGCGCTCGAAAATCGTAGCGCTGACATCGAGAAATGACGGTTTCCGGAATCTTATGGATCTCGGTTGTTGCCAAAATAAATAAGGTATTCGGTGGAGGCTCCTCTAAACTTTTCAACAAGGCGTTGAAAGCTGCTGTAGAAAGCATATGAACTTCATCAATTATGTAGATCTTATAGCGCGAACCCGGGGCAGGTAGCGAGCGAAGGGTGTCTATTACTTCTCTTACATTATCGACGCTATTATGACTTGCACCATCAATCTCTCTTACCGCCAAATTTCGACTCTCGGCAATTTCCTGGCAGTTTGCACAAGTAAGACAAGGGGTAGGTGTCGGGCCTTTTATACAATTCAGTCCCTTCGCTAGTGCACGAGCTACCGATGTTTTGCCCACACCTCGCGGACCACAGAATAAGAGCGCATGAGGAACTTTATTTCGCTTTATCGCATTGGCTAAAGTTATAGTTACGTGATCTTGGCCCTTTACGGATTCAAAGTCTGCGGGACGAAATTTTCGGGCTAGAACCAAATAAGACATATTTATAATCCAGAGCAAAGAAGCAACGCGACTTGAAACCCATCACAGAAGCGGACGTTGACGGCTGCTCCCTTCCGGGCCTGACCGGGTTCACGTTACTTCTCGCGGGCTCCAAGCCGCGGGGTAGTATAGCCTGATCCGGTGAGCGATGAGAACTTCTGCTTAATCCTGAAGTATGCTGCCTCAGGTCCTGAGGCAAAACGCCACAGATCAAGGCCGGGACTCAGGCTAATATACAGTCTTTCCAGCTAGTTACAACACAAATCTCTTGGCCCCCAATTTGCTTCTAGAGGCATCATGAAAGCAAATATGAGCAACGCCTTATTGGCAAGAGTAAGCAATGAAATAGATCAGGGCGACCCGCTATGGGCCATTCTATGGGTGAATGAATATTTAGAGGCCAAAGACCCTCTGCGATTAGCACTCGTCAAGAAAGCCTGCTCTAAGCTAGCGCAAGATCATCTAACCATTCAGGTTATGACTGGAAAAACCCTAGCAGAAATCGGCGAACACCAATTTACTCAAACTCAAACCAGACGCGCTTACCACACCCAATCCAAGCGGCCAGTTCCAAGAATGCCTCGCCCCTATCGGGAACGGCTAAGGCAACTGGCGTAAAGGCGGGCTAAACGTCACTGGCGGCATCGTCCGAATTCTCTGCATTCTCTCGCTCTTTCTCTAGATCGAGGAGCTTTTCATATGCTGCTGTTAACGATACGAACTTTTCAGAGGCGACTGGTTCTGCTTCGGGGTTTACATCCGGATGGCTCGTTTTAACTGCATTTCTGAAGGCAGTCTTTATCTCTTCCAAGCTCGCTCCAGGAGCGAGTCCCAAAAGCTGAATGGCCGCCAGGTATTCTTTGCGCTGACGCTCACTAAGAGCATACCGAAAAAGATCATTGCCCTTCTTCGGATTGATTTTGAAGCCTGATCGGGGATTATTAGATGTACTATCTGTTGTTTCTTTTGAGGTAGTACCCTGGCTATTCCTACGGCTTCTAAACAATAAAAGAAGAGCTAGGATCACGAGGCATATGACTAAAAAAATCAGACGCTGATCAAAATATACCCCGGAAAGTGCTAACCGCAATTTCAAGCTAATTGGGAGATCAGTTGTAATCTCCGAAAGCCGTGACTTTGCCAGAACGTAATGACCTGCACGAAGATAGGCTAAAATAAATTCTACTCTTAGTTGATCATTTTCTGCATTTGGATCTCCGCGCAGCTCAAGAATATCCTCTAATACATCCTCGGCGCGCTGATAGTCATAAACTTGGAGGGCCTGGGCAAATAGCTTAGACAAGCTTTGTAGATAAACCCGAGCAACTTCACCGTCCTTCTTTGCTATAGCGCGCAGTAACAGCTGGATCTTTAAATCGGAGTTTGCTTGCTGAAACTTGTCTCCTATAGACTGAAGCGCCGACAAAACAAGTTTATGTGTAGTTGGTGTTCTACGTTTGAAGTCAACTTTGGCTAGAAGGGTCAATGCCTCAACTAGATCCCCCTCCAAAATTTTCTCCCGCGCTGCCTGATGCAGAGCTTTTGCTATGAGAGGATTTATGACTTGCTTCAAAGCCTTTTGATTCAGATCTTCAGCGGCGCCTCCACTAATGAGTTTATTCACACCATCTATATCTCCGCTTTCTACTAGCTGCTTAGCCCGTAATACACTTTCATTAAGGCGATTGACCGACTCAAGCTTGCCAGGATCACTGCGAAAAAAAGACTGAGCAAATTTTATTAAACGGTCAAAGTCTCCGTAGTCTTCCCCCACAAAGGCATCATTTAAGTGCTCAGAAAAGATCTGCCAAACATCCTCCCCCAACAGTAAAGAGTACCTTCGAGCAAGAGTATCCACCCACCCCGAATCACTAATTCCACATTCTACCAGTAATTCGGCGGTCAGCTTCCGATTAAAAAAGATTAGGTCATCAGTCTGCAGAACCAGTTGAAACACTCGAATCGCTATATCGCTTAACCTAATCGTAGCTAGCAGAGAGAGCAGAGAGTCCTCACTCACCGAGGGATGCAAAACATAAGCTCTCAGACCTAAGGCGCTGAACCGAATGGATTGAGCCTTTACCGAATTCGTAACAAATTCGCCGATGGAAGTAAGCGGGAGTTGGCTGACACGATCCTTATTCCCGAAATAATAGTCAATTACATACTCTTCCAGTTTACCGGCGGTTACCAAGGTAGTCTCTGCACCAAGCGTCAACTCCACCTGGTTATTGGCAAGTTTCCTTATCTTATTGACCTGGAACTCGACTCCGAAAATCCTAAGCGCTTCGGCCTGCACCAAGCCTACCCAACTGAACGAAAAGATAGCCAAATAAGTCAGAAAACGGGGGAAGCTGCCGAATCGCCAACCGAGAGTTACCCCCGATAGGGTGAAGCGAACCATAAATCCAAAAGCTCGAGATGTAACCATTCAATCACAGAGTTAGTGCACCGCCGGGGGGATGGCTCCATACACATTTAGCGCCAATTCTTTCTGATCCTGATTATCTGTTACAACCGTGACTAACGCACGGAGATTCTTTTTCACGTCTTTAGGATTGACACTGATCTCGATAATAAAGTTACTACCGGGTTTGATGGTCTTTACTGATGCTTTAACCGCATTATCACTGCTCTGGACCTCTTTTATTTGAACTGGGCTCTTAGAGTAATTCACCACGTTCACACTCCGCTTCATCACTTCGGACCCAGATATGACCCCGAGTGATACACTTGCCGGATTGAGCTCAATTAATCCCTTAACCATAGCGAAAACAGGAATATTGATCGTTCGCTCACCTTCGGATTTGTATTTAACAAGCAAGCGACTTCGAAGCTCGCCCAATTTTGATTCCGACACAAGGGTTGCCTTAAGTCGGACCCTAGTTGGCGATTTTTCAACCGTACTCAAGGAAACATTCGGGGAATTGCTTGAAATATCACCTATCGTGATTGTAGATCCGTCGCGCACAGAAACAGTGATCTCTTCAGTCTTTACCTCGCCTTTCCTCACTTCACCAAAAAATATTCTCGCTGGGGTGACTTGGATATCTTGCTCGATGTAACCACTTAAGCTCAGTAAGATTGTAGGTTCCTCAAAATCGTTAACGTGAACCTTTACGCTCTTAATCTTCTTGCCACTAAAGCCGTCGGTATCAAACTCAACAGCAATGGCACCCTCCTGGCCGGGTTGTAGTTCGTTCGTGGTTGCGCTAGTAGCGGTACATCCACAACTCGGAATGATATTTTCAATGCGTAGCGGAGCAGTCCCAATGTTCTTTATTTTGAATTCATGCTTAACCACTGTGCCTTGAGTTACTCGCCCGAAATCAAAATTGACTTGATCCAAGCTGGCTCTTGCTGCACCAGTCTGCTGAGCAACCGCCACCGGGTGGTTCAGCACAAGGCAGAGCCATGCCACTAAACTTACAACAACAAATTTAGTTGGAAGCCCTAGATCGGGGCTGATGGATCTTCTGATTCGCATTCGACTTTTCCTGGGTTTAGGTCCAATGTTTGCAAAAAACGTGTGTCAAAATTGCCATTTTGGAAATCCGGATGGTTCAATATCCTTCGATGCAAATCGATATTAGTCTGAATTCCTTCGATTATATATTCATCCAGCGCTACCAGAAGTTTCCTAACACACTCTTCTCTCGTTCGCGCCTTACAGATTAGCTTAGCAATTAAAGAATCGTAATATGGCTGAACCGTGTATTGAGTGAACGCTGCCGAGTCAACCCGTACTCCATTACCACCGGGTGGATGATAACCCCGGATTAAACCTGGAGAGGGCATGAAAGTCTTTGGATCCTCTGCATTAATTCGAGCCTCGATCGTGTGCCCCGTTACCTGCACCTGATCTTGGGTCAGCGAAAGCTCCTCTCCCGCTGCAAGATTAATCTGCTCTTTAACCAGGTCTATGCCAGTTGCCAGTTCTGTTACCGGGTGCTCAACCTGGAGTCGGGTATTCATCTCAATGAAGTAGTAATTGAAGGTGTCCAGATCAACCAGAAATTCCATCGTGCCCACGTTTGAATAGTTCACCGATTTTGCAAGCTGAACTGCAGAATTCTGCAGTTTATCAATGACTGCTTGAGGAACACCGGGAGAAGGGCTCTCTTCTATTAGTTTTTGATAGCGACGCTGCACTGAGCAATCACGAACCCCCAAGTGGATGACGTTTTGAAATCGATCACCCGCAATCTGAACCTCTACGTGACGCACCCGACGCAGATACTTTTCGATTAAGATACTGCCATCACCGAAAGCAGCTTCGACCTCTCTTGATGCAGCAAGAAAAGCGTCAGTAAAACCATCAGCGCTCTCAATGATCTTCATTCCACGGCCTCCGCCGCCAGCACAGGCTTTAAACAGAATTGGAAAACCAACTCGCTCGGCGACTTTTAGAGCGTCGTCGGGGCCGGTGTGCCCCTTGCTCTCACCCGGTATGGTTGGAACCCCGATTTTATCGGCCATTCGTCTGGCGCGTGCTTTATCTCCCATCTGCCTCATGCATCGCGCGCTCGGACCGATAAATACAATTCCACTACTACCGCAAATTTCAGCAAATGAAGCATTTTCACTTAAAAAGCCATATCCAGGGTGAATAGCCTCAGCGCCCGTAGCAACAGCAGCTGAGATAATAGCTGTAATGTTTAGGTAGCTATCTCGTGCTAACGCTGGTCCTATACAAACGCTCTCCCCTGCTAACTTCACATGTAGGGCGCCACTGTCAGCGGTCGAATGCACCGCCACAGTCTTTATCCCAAGTTCGTGACAGGCGCGAATGATGCGGAGCGCAATTTCACCTCGATTTGCAATCAATACCTTTCGAAAAGGAGGAGTCATGCTTTACTCATAAACAATTGGAAACGATGCATCCAAAAAGGCTAAATCTAGATAGCCGGATTAATCAAAAACAAAGTTTCCCCGAACTCCACCACCTGACCATCATTTAGAAGAACCTTCTCGATCTTTCCTCCAATTGGAGCTTCAATTTCATTCATTAATTTCATGGCCTCAATTATACAGAGGGTCTGTCCCTTCTTCACCAAATCGCCTTCCTTTGCATACGGTTCCGCGTCGGGGCTTGGACGGCGGTAAAAGGTACCGACAATTGGCGACTCAACTTTTGACCAATTCTCTGGAATCGATGGGGCTTGGCCAGCCGCCGAGCCAATCTGGCTGTGAGCGGGCGTTCCGTTCATGGTGGTTTGCACAACCGCTGGCTCAACTGTATGTGCTACGGAATGCTGAACTGGGGCAGCTTGCTGTAAAGCGAAGTGTGAGCCTCGAACAAGCTTTATCTTCGTGCCATCCTGCTCCAACTCAAACTCAGTAACTTCATTAGTTCTGAGCAACTTAAGAATCGCTTCAAGTTGGGAGATATCCATACGGTTACTTTTTTTTGTCTTCTTTTTCAATCATTTCAAGCACATCAAAATCCAACTCGACCTCAGCTACCGTCGATTGCGACGATTCTGGATTAGCTGCTGTCGAATCCACCTTGGAGCCGCCCTGGATACTATCTGAACTTCCTTGCGGTTTCAAACCAATGCTCGGAGCTCCACCAGACTGTATTTCATTGGACTGGTGCGTGTCTGAACCTCCAAGCTTCTTATACAGTTTAAATAGGGTTTGGCTATCCGGAAATGCCTTCCTAAGTTCAATAATTTCCCTGAGAGCAAAAGGCACCATGCCTCTGGTGTAATACAATCGCGCCAAAAACAACCGCCCTTTGTGAAATCCAGGGTTTCTGGATAACCCTGCTAAGCACACTTCGACCGCCTCAGCCCATCCCCCTCTCCTTTCCAGAATTGTAGCAAGCTCCAAAAATCTCGGATCACCAGGGTCTTGGGATAGGACCTGTCTTAGAAGTTCTTCATTCATCCGGTGATCTTCAGAAACAAAAAGGCCCGCCGAACAGGCAGGCCTTTGAGAAAAAGTAAAACTTACATCAGATTAACCGGAACAATTATCAAAGTTCTGATAATCAACTCCGATTGGAGCGCTAATATTAGCTTCTTCCCCGCTCTGGTTACGAATCCTAACCGTAAAGGTCATGTTTCTAAATAGAGCAGTGATCGCTGTAGTTCGACCAATAAAGGCCTTACCGCCCGACACGAATGTAGTAAACGGAATTCGTACAGAAGCAGTATCCCCATTAGGCCCAACCTCGGCGTTGGCGCTAATTGAGGGAGATGTGTAACTTCCCGTCCCACTTCCATCCACATTCGCTACCGTAAAGCGCATCGAGACAACTCGGATAGTCTGGTTACTATTATTCTCAAGCGTCAACTCGGCAAGATTTTGTAGAAATGGCTCTGGATCGTCCTGAGTGCCATCGGCATTACAGTCGTCGTTCTGAGCAATATCGATCCCAAATGTTCCTGTTTCGTCTACGTCAAACACCGCTAGATTCGAAACTCTAACCCCGGAGATGCTATCCCCACCAGGTTCACCATCATCGTTTACGCTTACACCACCAGTTCCTAGACCACCGCCACTGGCGTCAGGAAAACCATCAAAGCCCGCGGGAACTTCCCCTTCACACTTGATTGTTCCAAACTTACGCTTATTAGCGCCAATTGGCAGGCGACAGCCGAATTGAAAGCTACCTGGGAAGCGGCAACCGAGGACTCCGCTGATTCCTCCATATTGCCCGGTCAACTCTGTACCGGTCGTCGGTTCAACAATAGCGACACCGCGTTCGCTGTCGCACGAGACTTTAATCTGAGGAACCGGCTGACCATTTACGTCTCGCACAAAGACTTCAAAGGTTTCAGTGCCACCAACCGGGATAGTTCCACTCGGTAATTTCAACTCGATGGAGCCGGTGTTGCCATCTGAACCAACGAATACATCATCGCCGAAGGTCTGATCTGCTGCCTCGCCGCCATCAGTACTACCGCACCCAGAGAGTAATAATCCCCCTGCCATGCTAACGCTCACTGCTAGCACCAGCACTGCTCTCGACCGCCAAGCTTTCTTATTGCTGTACATGAATCTTACCCAAAGAAATTAAAAACAATTTAAAAACAAACCTAAGTCCTTAATATCCTCTTAATAATTAAGCCCCCGCATCAGTCGCGCCGGCATCAGCCCCAGCGCCACCACTACTGTCAGAAGGATTATCTCCGCCTTCCGCAGCCCCGCTTGCAGGAGGAATCACATTGTCCGGAGTAAACTTAACAAGATACTGAACCTCGTTACTATCCAACCTATCTCCAGCTGACGTTACGCCAGAGACATATGCAGTAACTATCATATCAAACGGAAGCTCAGGTAGAGCGGTACGGTTTAGATTCAGCCATGTCATGACGTCCGCTGGGACAATACTCACTGGAGCGTAACCAACATTTTCAACATCGGCTAACGCAGGTGGTAGAGTGGAGATAAATGGATCGTCCGATGCCGCAGCCCCAGCTGATACGGCTGGGCCTAACACTAGGCTGTAAGCGGTAGCGGTATCTGGAGGCTGCCTGCTAGCACCCGGTATGAAGTAGCTTAGGTAAGCAGCATCAGTGCGAATAAAAACCTGGCTCAAGTTATTCTGAGAGCCAGCAAATGAAATTATTGCTCCAGAGATGTTGGTCTGGTCGGTAAAGCCATCTTGGAACTGATCCCCCTGAATCTCTGAACCTGAGAAACTTAAGGGAACGACGCGGACTAGCTCTGGGTCGCCTTCAAGATCATCGTAAAAACCAAGTAATGTGAAAGACACGCCTTGGTCGTTGCTCGAGCCGCTGCCACATCCTAGTAGTCCGAAGACTGTAAGAGTGAGAGCAACGCCTACTACTAATGCCTTTAAACTCCGAATCATATTGACTCCTTCTCCCAAACTTTATTTACCCGTTAAATTAGCCGTTACTTCTCATCGCTGCATCATCGAAGCTGCCCTCGACGATTCTTGGTGTGATAAAGAAGATTAATTCTTCATCCCCGTTGTCGACTGCCTGACGACGGAACAGCGCGCCAAATACCGGGATATCTTTGAAGAATGGAACTCCATCAACCGTATCTTGATCGGTGATTTTGTATATTCCACCAAGAGCGAAGGTCTGCCCACTAGACACGAGCACAGTTGAGGTAGCGCTTCGCTCCACTTCTGAAGGAATCCCGTCAACAACGGTAGCTCCTAGCGTGCTCGACTTTGCGTTAATGTCTAGTAATACGTAGTAGTCCGGGGACGCCTGTGGTGTCACCTCTAGAGTAATACCCACCTCAAACGTCTCGGTGGCGGTTGTCGCTCCGCCGGATGCAGTTGCACCCTGGCCAGTCGCTACAGAAAGCCCGCTGTCCGGTGTCCTTACTCGGATCTTCTCAACGCTCTTAATAATCGCTTGCTTATTATTGATGGTTGCGACAGACGGTCGGCTTACGACTCTTATACGCCCTTCGCTCTCTAGGGCAGTTACGCGAGCGCTAAGGTTTCTAGTACCATCGGCACTTCCGAATAGTATCGACATCGCGCTTCCACCTGCATCGCCTAAAGCAGCCGGGAAGCTGGTGAGAACATCGCCTGTATCATTTACGCTTCCTCCGATTACCACGCTATTCGGGAAGTTATTCGGCAGTGCGTTTCCAGTCTCTGGGGATTGGATATACGACCAACCTAACTCTGTCCCTAAATCTCGCAAGAAATTCCGTTGTGCTTCGACAATTTGAGTCTCAAGTAACACTTGCGGTGTTCTAAGGTCGAGGCGCTTTACCATCTCAACCACGTTGGCAATACCTTTCTGTATGTCTTTGATGATAATCTGATTAGTTCTCTCATCAACTCCGACAGAACCTCGTTCAGTTAAGACGGTCTCAGCCAGTGGCTTAAGATCAGACGCCTTAGAGTAGCTAATGCGTACGTACCTTACTAACAGGGGCGCAAGATCATCTTCAGCGCGCTTAGCTTCCTTTAATGCTTCACGTTCGGCCCTCAACTTATCGACCGGAGCAACGCGAATTACGTTTCCTTCTTGAACCTTATCCAACCCGTTGGTTTTTAAAATAACATCTAGGGCTTGGTCCCAAGGCACATCGATCAACCGAAGGGTCACCTTTCCGGTGACATCATCACTTGCGATAATATTTAAATTTGAAACCTCAGCGATAATTCTCAAGGCATTATCAATGTCGGTATCCTGAAGGTCCAAGGAAATTAACCGACCAGTGTACGTAGAATCCCCTTCCAACAGGGAACTAAGCTCGTCCTCGGTTGAATTTGCAGGTTCGGCGTCAGATGTAGTTACTTCAGCCTTCTTCTCATCTTTCTTTTCATCCTTAAGCTGAGCTAGAGGACCACCTTCATCAAGCTGAGAAGCGTTGATCGTGATTTGACCACCTCCGGCTGTAGCCTTCAAATCCGTATTCGGAGCAGCAAAGATCCTAACTAAAACATCACCGCCTTGCTGGACCGGTCTGACTGAGCGAATCAACCCGCTGGCTGGCGGAGCTACTATCGCTTGAGTGGCATTTTCATCCAAAGTTGCATCTTCCAAGGTCAAGACGAACTCGGACGCTGCTGTTTTCTTCAGATTAAAAACTCCGGCAGATGTAACCTCAGCGATTACCCTATTCTTTCCTGGGCCAGTTTGTTCAAACTTTATTCCAGTCAAATGAGGGGTAGTATCTTCTGCCTTCTTAGCAATTTGATTATCGGAGCCCGGAAGCATTTCAATTTGAGGTGCTGCCATGATCTCCTCTGACTTGTCAGCAGCAGGAATCGAAGAGCGAGCCACCAAAAAGTCTGATAAATCAGCTGACGCGCTCCTAAGTTCGTTACTTAGAGTCAGTACAAGCACACCGTCGATTACGTCAACTTGATGCTGAACATCACTGTTGCCAGCGAGGTCAAGCACTACTCTTTCCTTATCTTCGTGGGCTCCAAGCCTCACTCTAGTGAGAAACTGCGACCCATCAAGCTCATAAGCCTTATTGATTCGGGCGTTCAACCGAGGAAAATCCAATACCAATCTGCGAGGATCAGAAAGTTCGCTGATATTGAATAACGGGGCTGCCTCATCCGTCTCAAGCAATACGCGAGTAGCGCTTGCAGAGTCTATGACTTCTACGGAGAGTGGAGCATCGCCTGAATCAAGCAACACAACCGCTGAGTCTCCTCGGGCCCTCAAGTGCTCCCGAATGTTATCGGCAAGAACCGGTTGAGACGGTCGTGCTAGACCCTCCGCCGAGTCTGGTTCGGCTGCGGCCATCTGACCAGCATCCATCTCGCCAGATGGTGCCCCAGAGTCACTCTGGTTCATCGCACAGCCTGAAACCCCAACTAATAAAAACGAAACAACTGAGACCCGTACAGCAGTGAAAACATATCCTGCTGACCGCCGATTATTCGCGGAAACTCTCATGAAGCGTCTCCCTCAAAAAACATTTACTAAACTATGATTACTAACTGACATACGCAGAGCAAAATCTAGAAAGCCTCTTCAAAATCTTGCGAACAGATGTTCGCCTGCGAACTCAGCATGTAGATGCATAGAATTAATCACCGAAAGTTGTCAATGAACATTCGATAATTGTGTTAATATACTCGCTCACTTAAAACGGCATATGAACCACCCTTAGCAGTTCAAAACATCGTACTAATATGCCCACTGCCCCCGTCTAGAGCTCGGATTACGCTTGTGAATTACATCCACCCAGGCGTACTCGAACCGACAAGTAAGAGTGTGATCGCTCGCGACTAGATTGTATCAATTATGTAAATAAGTAAGATCGTTAGGTGATAATGAAATAGAAGGGTTTTTTATTTTTTCCTTTTCTTACCACCCTTTTTCTCTTGAGCCTGAGATCGCTCTGACTCATCGAGATATCGGAATGTCACAGTATTACATCCAGCAGTTACCTGAACGTAATCTTCATTTTCCTTCACCTTTGCATCCTTCAGATCGATGCTATTGATATTTACAATGCGTGAAAGGTGCCCGACTTCATCGAAAAACGTGCTTACCTGATGGAACGTTCCACTTACCTGAACCTCGACCGGAACCTCTGCATAAAAGTCCCTCAAATTCTCAGGCTTTGTTTTGAATAAACTTACCTCAAGCCCAGAATCTCTGGCTAAATTAGAGACCGACTCAAGTAGTTCTGGAATTTCGCGCGCGTCTGGCAGTTCATGCAACGCAATTTTTAGCTTGATATCA
>CAZJXY010000041.1:0-14022 GCA_964549925.1 uncultured Bdellovibrionales bacterium
GAATGAGTTCTGAGCGCCTTTTGTCCTCCTCCTTATCTCCCCTAAACTCTAGAAAATTCAACCCCGGTGACGGTAAGGCGAAGATATAACTGCTATTTGAGTCGGATGATATACCCTTCGATTCTACCTGCCTCGAAACTCCCACACCAAACAAAACTAAGTAGCCGCCAATAATTAGGGAAAAGCTAGCTAGACCAAAACTTCCGCCCAAAAAGCCAAGAAGGCGGCTTAATAGACCAAAACTATTTCTCCACCTAACGCTCAGATAAACTGTGAACGCTCCGAGCAACAATGCTGGAAGCCTCGAGATTGAGAGCCTCCGTTCAAAATAATACCTCTTTCCGTTACTTCGCGGGTCTGTTCCATCACTCGAGGAGAAAAATAGCATGTCGTTCCAATGCGAGAAGCTTCCGTCCCCGATCGTACGAATTCGATCATGCTGTGAATGCGCTGGACCAATTTCTCTATCGTCCTCAAATAAGCGCAAATTTGACAGTAAATTACCCTCGATATCACTTTGTCCCCCAGACCAAAGCATGCTTGGCGGGGCCAGAGGGATTATATAAGAACGGCCTGATTCATGAGAAATTAGGGCACTATTAATTTCTCCCTTGACGCTAAAACCACTCACCTTTCCCAAAATCAGGAGCAGGAGCAGCAGTGCTATAATTATAAATCTAAAGAGTGAGTAGTGTTTATCCAAAATTTACCTCATAGCGCCAGAATACTTTGATTCTAGGATGGAGCACTACCGCGATTTAAGACTCCTAACCGACCTCCTGCCACATAGCCTCAAGCGATGCTTTAATGGCTTGTGCCGAGTTATACTTTGGTTCCCACCCGAGCGACTTGATCCTATCAATCGACAACCGGATGATTGGAACGTCGCCCTTCCAACCGCGATCACCTCCACTAAATTTGAACTGCACGGCATCTGGATCAAGTCCAACAACGCGGCATGCGCAATCGGCAATCTCCTTGACCGTTATATAATCCCCGCTAGCTACATTATAAACTTGAAACGACTGAGTCATTGAGAAATATGCGCACATCACGGCACTAACCACATCGCTCACGTGAACGTAGGATTTACTCTGCTTTCCATCACCTAAGATAGAAAGCTCCTTGCTGTTTTGCTTGAGTCGCCGTACAAAATCATATCCTACTCCATGAGTCTGGCGCGGACCGACGACATTACCGAACCGAAAAACACATCCGCGCAATCCAAACATAAATGCATAAGCGGAGATTAACACCTCACCTGCTAATTTGCTGGCGCCGTATGTCGAAATCGGAGCTTTTGGGCCATAATCCTCATCAGCCTCGATCTCACCGAGATCCCCATAGACCCCCGAACCTGACGTATAGAGGATTGTTTTTGCCGAGGTAACGCGCATCGCCTCAACGACATTTCGAGTCAGAACCGTACCTTCACGAAAGTCGATATCCGGATCAGTAACAGCTCGTGCAATATCTGGATTGGAAGCGAAATGTATTACGTTATCACACCCCTCGATTGAGCGTTTAAGCAACTGCGCGTCATTGACGTCACCGCGAACGACGCTTAACTTTGGGTTATCTTTATGGTGCCGATAGTGCCATTCTTGGCCCGAGCTAAAGTTATCGTAAATTCTTACCTCTTTCGTTCCAGGTTGGTTGAGGAGGTAATCGGTGAAGTGACTACCGATAAATCCCGCGCCACCAACTAAAAACCATTTCATTTCACTGACTCCCATTTAGTTTGCGCAACTTTCAAACGAGGATGAGAAACAAGAAGATGCCAAATTAGCGCGCATGTTCCCTCTGTATGCGGTGTTATATGCGCCGGGTTAATCACCGGTACTAGCACGCAAGCATCAGATACTTTCTTGGTATATCCTCCATCTTTTCCGACTATTCCAACGATGGTTGCTGCGACCGATTGAGCAAAAGAAAGCGCCTTCACTAAATTTGGAGAGACATTACGCTCTAAATCCCCTCCCCCTACTGAAAACACCAAAATCCCATCATTAGAATTCAAACGCGAACCACGCAGCCATTCAACGAAGGTAGTATCCCAACCTTCGTCATTGGTTCGAGCTGTAAGCTCGGACACATTATCCGTCGGAGCATAAGCCTCAAATCCGCAGATTTTTCTAAAATCATTTACCGCGTGACTCGCGTGGCCAGCTGAACCGCCTACTCCTAATATGAATAACCGACCGCCTGAATCTCTAACCTTAGAGAGATGTTCTGCTACCCGCTCAATGCTCTCCCGGTCGAGTCTTTCCAACACAGCCACACCCTCCGATAGGAATAGACTGGAAAATGATACCTCACTCATAAAGCCGCTCCTTTGATAAAGTCTCTAAATTCAGCAAGTGAACCAAAGCGCCGATCGGGCTGCAAGGTCTTCATAATTTGACAACTCGAACAATGCGTCAAACCAACAAAAGCGGTCTTAACTCCAGCAGCAATCCCTGCTTCAATATCAGTTACTCCATCTCCTACCATCCACGTACTTGACCGTAAATTCTCGCCAGCTACCGCGATTGCATGATTTAACATCCCAGGCTTAGGTTTTCTACATTCACATCTATCCTCACGACGATGAAAGCAGATTTCTGAAACCAGAATCTTAGCACCCAGAGATTGGCACTCAGTTTCAATCAGAACCTGCACCTGCTTTAGGTTTTCAATGGTAGTTTTGCCCTTAGCTGCTGCTGGTTGGTTAGTAACTATCGCCAATTGGTAACCGATGTCACACAAATCCCTCAGCACACGTGGAATACCACCAACTACTTTAACCTGAGAAGGGTGAAGCGGACTGTCAACCGTACCATGCTCCGGGTCCACGACCATTTCATTCAACACTCCATCGCGGTCGAGGAGTATTAGCCCTCTACGGTTGCTTGCGCTAAAACTCATTAACCACACTCTCATTTATTAAATAATTAGAGAGTTCTTGCATCCCACCCGGCGATCCGACCTCGTAAAACCTTTGAAAGACCTCATAGCCAGCAAGCTCGCCTTGCAAACTCAAACGATTCAATGCTGGGGCTAAGTCCTGGGGAATATTGTCACTCAAATAGCCACTCACAAAACGTGTAGAAAAAAGCATAAGCCCATAGTCGACATACTTAAACTTAGGGTCTCCGCGAACTCCCTTTTCGTAGCGCTTAAGTATGCCCTCTTCGAAGACCACGTTACTTTCTTCCCACTTGGCTTCATTCTTAAAAACTGTCATCAATGCAGGCTTACCGCCCTCTATGAACGCCTTCCAGATTGGCCCTATTTGTACCGGCAAATAAGAGTCTCCATAGAGAACACAAAAATTATCCTCGAGTGCTCCCTGCTTAAATGCAAATCTGACTGCTCCTCCCGTGCCTCGGCGTATTTCACCTTCATCTACATAAGTGCATCTAATCCCAAAGCGTGATCCGCACCCCAAATGTTCCTTAATTTGCGAACCGAGATGACCAATTGAAACTACCACACTTGCCACCCCTTCCCGTGCCAACCAGTTCATCTGGTAATCGATGAATGGTCTGCCATTAATCGGTAGAAGAGACTTGGGTATATTCTCAGTAAGCGGGCGCATCCTGGTAGCTAAGCCGCCGGCTAAAATTAAGCATTGCATACAACTCGCCCATCTGAGGGGACAGCATTATATTTCTCTGCTAATGCCATAGCCCGACGTAAGCATTCATCGGAATTTATGTAGTCAAACTCAGCGAACCGACCACAAAGATCGACTCCAATAGAGGAAAAGTAATTACGCATCTTTGCGACCTTCTCGCGGTAGTCGAGATCGTATACCGGATATCCATATTTAGCTCTAGTGACGTGAGTAACAATCACCGAGTTCTTCTTAATCAACCCGATTCGGTCCAAATCTTGGACTGTACGAGATATCAAATCAGAGTCGTTGAGCTCATGCACCCCGTCGCCTGGATTTGAGGTTATCTCAGCGATCAAAGAGGATGTCCCGGGTTTAACTAATTCTCGGCTAAAGAACCCCATAAAGCAGACACGATGGGTGACAACAGACGGGTCAGGAATGTAAATAGCGCTGTGGTCTAGGAGACTTTGATCGTTTACAGCGATAAATACCACATTGACGGTATTATAACGCAGCTTCCTAACCGTCTCTCGAACTTCTGCAGGAACGTTCTCGAAACAATCGATAGCTTCGTGAATTGGGAATGTGAGAGCGATACGATCGAAATTTTTTGTCGTCTTTCCGTCTGAGACTAGCCATTCTGCCCCGCATCTAGCGATCGATCGAATCCTATAATTGCAAGTAATCTCAGCATCCTTTTTAACCAATGCATTAACCAGAGCCTCCACCCCGCCAAACCTTGGGTACTTAAAGTAAAGCTGATGCAGGTAGCCTTCCGTCTCGATTCCAAGCGCTGACTTAAGTATGTCTTCCATTGGGGGCTTAGGGATTCGCTCCACCCAGCCCATTTCGGTTTGATCAGAGGGCCAATTCCAGATTTTCTCATTGTACGGAATTAAATATTTTTCGGAGATACCCTTACCAAAAGTGTGATAACACCACTCTTTAAGGTTAGTAGGTTTCGGGTAATCATTCTTCAAATAACCATGAAGACACTCATAAATTTCATCCTTTTCAAGCGCTCCAAGACCATTTTCGAAAGGGTACTTAACAATTTTGCCATTATATAAAATCTTATTTGCGCGTTTGCAGTAATTTAAGTTTTCACCCAGAACGTTCTCAACGAGTTTATTTATCACTTCGTGCTTAGAGAATAGGATATGTCCGCCAATGTCATATCCGAAACCATTTACGAAAATAGTGCTACATAATCCACCTATCTTAGGACTCGCCTCTAAGACCTCGGACGGATGTTCCAAAAAGTGCTGAATACCAATACCAGAGATTCCTCCCCCTAGGATTCCAACTTTCATCATCACCTCGTCGCTGTCGCGGAAAATCTTACCCCAAAAATCCTCTTCAATGTCCACCAAGCGCTCTGCAGAGGTCGCATCGTACTCACCCCCAGACGTTCCCTGTAAGAGATGTAGATAGTTTTCAAGCGATATCCCTGAACAAGCGGACGCAGCAGAAGTTCTACCGGCAAGGCTGCTCCACGTGAGTTATATGAGAGTTTATCTACCATCGAGCGTCTATATGCTCTCATCCCACTATGCAAGTCAGTAATGCGACGACAAAAAAGAAGGGAAGCAAGTAATGCAAACCCCGCGTTAGCGAGGTAGTTTATCCAAGGCATAGCTTCTGGTTTGGATTGAAGTCTTGATGCATCGACGATATCATAACCGTTCACCAAAACTTCCTTGGCGAGCTCCGGTAGCGCATCGACTGGGTAGGTATCGTCACAGTCCAGCGTAATAACCACCTCACCCACTCCACTGCGCAAAGCCCTATCCATCGCCGGCCCGTACCCCTGCGGTGGAAACTGCCGAATAACTTTAGCCCCAAGTGAGGCCGCAATCTCTGGGGTGCGATCCTTACTGGAATCGACTACAAGCACTTCAGCCCCAGGTAACACGCGCTTAATATCACTGATTACTTTCTCAACCGCGCGCTCCTCGTTCATCGTAATCATCGCGACTGTGACTTTGGTCTGGTCGAAGGCACTTCCATCTTGGCTCATGATCGACTCCCTACTTTCCAGCAATCAAAATAATTCTAAACGTGAAAAGCCCCGGGAAAAGTTTCGTAAAGAATGACTCCAGCGGATAAACCAGTCGCTGATATAGTCGGAACATCGGGGAATCAATCAGCCCGCGACGCTCGGAGGTCGACTGGGAGCTGGAATCACTATTCTTGGACAATAGCGACTTTATTAAGGGAACAAAGGCTCTCACGATATATGGGGTGTGGTCTAATTTATATACCTTGAGTCCCGTGCCCTCTACCATCTGCTTTGCACTCTTTATCGTAAAAAAGCGAATATGAGTGCGATCCATAATCCCGGAAGAACAATATTTAAAAACTCCGAAGAGCAGTTTAAGACGAGATTCCCAATTTGCTATATTTGGCAGGGAGATAAGTATGCGACCATTTGGGGAAAGAAATTGTATATAATTCCGCAATGTACCGAGCGGGTCGTAAACGTGCTCTAGGACGTCTGAAAAAATTATATAATCAAAAGTCTTTCCAGCAAGCTCCGCCTTAACGAGTGCTAGATCGTTCAGATCGGCTGGAACGACTCGGTCAACCCTAGGGCGTGCGCGCTCAACGGCCCCGCTCTCACACTCAACTCCCCAAACGGTGTATCCTTTCTTACGAATAGCTTCAGCTAAAGTACCTTGCCCACACCCTACATCCAGAACGCTTCTCCCTTTCTCACCGGGTGGAAGCTGACGAAGAATACCCTCGTTTACATCTTCCCAATATGGATAGATGTGGATGCCAAAGTCTAAGATATGAGCACTCTCGGCCAACATGAACGTACTAACCCTACTTCAAAAGTCACTTAAAGAGTCGTAAAGGCTAACATTTTTGAGCTTCTGCGTCTACTTTTGTGAAAATTTTAGAGCGGCCCAAACAACACAAAAACCACGCACTACTAAAGAATATAAGGATATTAACGACGTTAAACGCCGATCCCTGGGATGGTACGCTAAGATGAAAGTAGGGGTTTGGTTGATAAGGTTCCATCGCATACCAACCCGATTTCTCTGCGACTTCACGACCATACTCGACACCCACAGAGTTAATACTCAATGCCAACCGGGTTAACACCGCAAGAGCAAAAGGCCCGAAGGCCCAGCCTAACCAAGATAATGGTAACACATTTGAATTTTCCCGATAATTATTCATACCACGAGATCCTCGGGATACTATAACTTGAGCGACCAACAAAACTAGGGAAACAAACGCAAATAACGGAACCAGGTAGTTTCCAACAGTTTGGATACCTCCAAGCAGGTTCGGATCCCAAAAGAGGTCTGTGGGGGTTAACCAACTAAACGACTTTAACGGGGCAAAGGTCGCCATATTTTCATGATGCATAAATGAGGCTTCGGGATGAGCGTAGTAGAGCGCCAGAAATATTCCCGCTACGAGAGAGTATACACTTACTCCGACATAACTCCCCGAAAGGAGTAAAAACGGAATACTCCAGCCAAGGTATTGTGGAGCCAATCCCAAAAAAGTTAAGCAAAGCGTAAAGCTTATGCCAACTGCCTCAAATATTCCGAGCCAACGAAGATGGTAAGGAACAACCAAAAGAGCCATAATCATGAGAACAGACATTCGATTTTGAAGAAATGGAAAGTCAGAAAGAATTCCTGTCTTCGGTAACCCAAATATGACTATTCCTCCATTTCCGTATTCGTTAATGAAATGCCAACGCTCAAGAATATTGTAACCGATCAAATGAAGCGCAAATAAACCCAAAATCCCAATACACAGAAATCCTGAAGACCAAACCAAATGCCTCTTAATCCACTCGACAAACCCACCGGGGAACCCGCGAAGTTGAGCGGCAGCAAATAGACCAAACATAAGAACATAAGGCTTCACCAAAAATGAAAGCGCAAATAATGCCCCAGAGATAAAAAAGTTCTTATAGCTTGGCGAAAAAAAATCTCTTACGTAAAAGGACAGCAGCAATAGAAACAAAACCACCGAATCCCACTGAAAGTGCAAACAATCTACTATTAGCGTTACCGGAGAGAGCGCGAATAACATTCCGGAAGCGAATGCTCTATCGGGAAAGGCCCTCCGAAGAATATCGTAGATCAGAACGGCAGAGAGTGAACTAGCCAACGCGGGGATTACTTTGAAGCATAGGCCCAGTGGAAGCGGAGTATACGCTGCTAGCAGCGCCGATAACCAAAGGTAAGCAGAGATTACGGGGAAGTATGGGACACTGAAGGGCTTGCCGGCAATCACATCAGTTGCCTGCCCTAAACTCACTATAAAATCTACACTACCAAAAAAAATCGATGCAAAAATTATCTTACTAATTAAGGCTACAGTAAAAATCCACGTTCGATCACGGCTAATCTGTGTCATAATTCCATCTATCTTAGACGGACGTAATTAATAGCTGAAGGTGGTCTCGGTCTCTCCCCGTTCCATCCGATTAACCCACTCTACGCCTTGCATGAAAGAGTGATCTTGGTTGCTGACTTCATATTTCCACCCGCCGAACCGCCCCCTAGAAAACAGTCCCCGAGTTTCCAAAACTGGCATAACATCTTTAAGGATTGCGTCTCGCTCCAGTGAAGGAGTCGGATAACCATACTCAGCACGATAACTCCACGTTGATACCACGTCATTCTCCGAACGAATGAGTTTTGTATTTAGCAAACCCTGTACTGTTTCCCGCACTAAACTGGAACTGTTTACTGGTTTCGCTGATGACTCGCTAGTCTCGGTCATGAGTGAAAAAAACTTGCTACTATCTGGAACGTTGTACGGACTATATTTAGAAAATAGTGTAACTCGATAAAATGGACAGTTTGATTCTGGGAAGTACATCCAGCACTTTGTAGCTAACTCTTCCTTAGGCTGCCCCCTTAACCCCACTCCAACAATGTTCGAAGAAGAATGCACGAGCCCATTCGCGCGGGTCTTCAAGGTATGAGGAAGATCTTCCACAAGCAAGGCGAACTGATCCAAGGGGATTGTTGAAAGTAGATTGTCGTACGAAAAACTTCTTCCGTCACTCAGTTCAACACTTCCTCGATCAACGTGCACCTTGGAAACTGCACTACTTAGGCTAATCTTTTGATCACCGATGATCTTGCCAACCGAGCGCCAGATAGCCCCAGTTCCACCATGTTTCGGAAAGCGAAATAAATTGTTTGGGCCCCAAGATACGTCGTCTTTTTCAAGTACGATATTTTCTGCAACCCGATACATATCCACCACAGAAACACGCTCTCCAATCCAACTGTAATCGAGCTGTTCTGGCGGATACGCCCAAACTTTAAAATTATAGGGAAGCATAAATTCAGTTGCTATTCCCTCGCCGAAAGTAGCAATGATCCACTCTTTAAAGTTTTCTGGTTTCCCATTGAGCGGCTTTACGTTTGCTTCAATTACTCCCTTCAAGCATTGCCAGGCAGCGTCCTTCGGGAGGTATCGCACGTTATTCTGGAATGGGTATGGCAGAAAACGATCTTTAATCCACACCCATGACTCGCGTTGATGTTGGAGCCATCCATCCTCACCAAGTGCACGATCCATCACCTGATCGAAATATTTGTAATGCGAGAATTGAACATGCCCGCCGATATCCCAAGTAAAACCCATCTCATCAACGAAGCTGGATGCCAATCCCCCGACCCACGGGTTTGCCTCCAAGATAAGGAAGTTTTGCTCACCTAACTCCTGTAAACGATAGGCTGCTCCAAGCGCAGTCGGACCCGCTCCAATCAGTAGGTACTTAACCCTCATGTCCCAACGGCCTCCCCTCTATACTCCAAGCTCCGCCTTCTTTTGAGTGAGCTCTACCAGCGTTCCCTGAAGGTCTCTTCTAAATGCATATAGTTCCCGAACGCATCGCCAACATGCCTTCAGTAGTTTTAGTCTTACTATCGAGACCTTCCCAGTTCGTCTGTCGCGGTGCTGCACCGGTATGCTCATCAAATTCTGGCCATCTACAGCCGCCAAAATTGAGAGAAATATATTGGGAGCAAAAACATTTTGCGGAATCTGTTGCAGTAAAAGCGTCAAGTACGAACCACGTATGAGCCTAAACGGAATATTGGCATCAACTACATATTTGCCAAAAAGACAAAGATTCAGAAACCTAACAATTCGCGTTATTATGAGTCGATGAAGAGCATCCTGACGATGTGCACGACGACCCAAAATAAAATTAGATTGGCTGCGCTTTTCCCAAAGCAACCTGAAATCTTGAGGCAAAAACTGATCGTCACTGTCCACCTGAAACACCCATTGAGGATTTGTCTTTAATCCTTCTCTATATGCATGCAATAATGCCTTACCATGACCACCGTTTTCCTGATGTCTGACAATCAATCGAGGTTCAGAAGCCGAGACCCAATCTAGTAGCTCGCCCGTACGATCCTTTGATCCGTCATTCACGACTACCATTTTTGAGTTTTCAAGTCCGATCGCATCGAATAGAGCTAGCCACGATTTTACGACATCAGCTATGCAGCCTTCTTCGTTGTAAGCAGGCATAACTATACATAGTTCGGTTTGAGGAATTTCAGATTTCATCATGTTTCCAATTAGACTAAAAATCGCCACGGAGGTACCCAAGACCTCAAGCTACTAGGGCCTGATATTAGCTAGTGTTTGCATCAGATGCAATCAGTTCGAGCTTTAAATACGGCCCAGATCGGAATTATCACGCCGAAGAGAATCAACGGAATGCCGGGTTCATACATCCTTGGGTCTCCAATAAATAGCGTTCCAAATAGCCACTGCCCAATGTTTAATCCCGGAATAATTAATAAAATCGGCGATACAACAAAGGGAAGCAACGCGAGACCTGTCATGCCAAGGATGCTGATCCAGGCACTCTTATCCAGTGTCACCGCATTAAGCATGCCCGAGGGAAAAAGCGGACTTCTAGCTACCCGACTCAAA
The DNA here is from genome assembly GCA_964549925.1 of uncultured Bdellovibrionales bacterium. Taxonomy (GTDB): domain Bacteria; phylum Bdellovibrionota_C; class UBA2361; order UBA2361; family J135; genus CAZJXY01. Next base: position 10,547 of record CAZJXY010000041.1, read on the forward strand.
GCAATCGATCTGGCAGTAACGCTACGCATAATCCGATCTTTAATAATTCCCGGATACTCAGTTCGCCAATTTTCATTTAACCACGCCCTGGCAAATCTTTGCGCATATCGGTGAGCCTCGTAGTCGTTTCTAAATCTAGTGGGTGCTTCATTCTGAAGATCAATCGCGGTTCGCGTTACTACTGTGCCGTCCTTTAACTGTAAGCTCACCCCTCCTAGCTCCCAGAGAAATGAATATACCCCATGTGTAGTTAAAGGCAGAAACTTTCCGTACAAAGAGTAGCTTCTTGCTATCCAACTTCCCCACGGTATTGACAGACCTAGGACAAACGCAACGCTGGCGACAAGTAGTCGCTTATTTATCAACTTAATCCGCAATCGACTGTCAACAATAAGACTGAGAATAATAATCGGCGGAAATATAATCATATTGGGCCGATTTAATATTGCCAATGAAGAAAGTAGCCCAGAGAAAAAATACGCAAGAGGGCTGAATCTTTCTAGCCGCTTTGCATATAAGAATGAAGCCAAGCAAAGATAAATAAAGGCTTCTGAGATGCCTTCAGTGGCAAATTTATAACTCCAAAAAATCGACGAGCTGCTAAGCGCGACAATGCTTAAAAATAGCACACCTAGAAGTCTCGATTTGGTGGCATAATCAATCTCTCGTGCAAGCCATAGAGCTCCCCAGAAAGTGAAGAGTGTTTGAAAGAGGCGCCAAGCGAAGAAATTATCGACTCCGAACAGACCAAACACAACTGCGCCAAAAAGTGGGACTGTCGCCTTAGAGTATGTTTGCCAGAACGGAGAGAAACTAAAATCAAAACAACACAGCACGCTCTTAGCTACATTTGCAAGGTCACGCATATCAGAGAACGGCTCCTCATCGATAGAGAGCCAGTAAACTGCTCTGATAAGAAAAAACGCGACTATGCTCAGCATCCAACAGAGGACAAGTACACTGTTCGGCCGAACTTTACGCACACTCGTGTCAACAGACATTGGTACGAGAACCTTAAAGCAAAAAACTTTAGTTAAAGCCCGAATTTTTGAATTCCCGCTGTCGGCATATTCTCCACGAAAGCAGCATATGAGGGAACTTTAAAAGTATAAGTTCTTCCGTTTAAAATTGGATCACTACCATCGGAACTTGAGAAATATAACGCCCCTTCCCACATTGAGTACCTACCTAAGCCTAGCTCGCGAATGCTTTCATGGCTAGAGTCAGAGGGGCCAAGCCGAACACCATTCTCTTGAAGGTCTATACTTTTGCCGTTCATCGCACGGGCGTATACAAGCAGTGCTTGTGATTTGAACTGATAAACAAAGCAGTGCTTACTCTCACGTCGAATTAGGGCCGTCGGTATACTGAAATCAGTCAGCTTAATCCCATCAAAGGTGGAATCACTCCTCTCGGGCTCTACCGAAACATCTGGTCCGAGCTTCGGTGCTTCGTTTTGAAAAGGAAGTGTGGCACTGAGTGCCTGCCTAACTAGAAAATTGTGTAGCCATAAGCTTTCTACTCGAGACTCTTTAGCAGCTAAAATCTCTCTCAACTCACCACTTTTAACGGGTAAAGAGCTAAATTGTCCCGGGTCGAACACCTTACGTACGATGTAAGCATTGCAGTGATAGGTCATCATCGGGGTATCCCTGCTGGCCTCAAAATACGGACGGATCTGATCAAAGAACACATATCCATGATCAAAAAACTTCCGAACCCAATGGGCAATTGGCCTTTCGTTTATATGCGCAATTCCACCCTGCCCAGGTGGGGGAGAGGAAAATATTATAGTATCGCTGGATCGAACACATGATTCGATTAAACGATCTTCAAGAGTGGCATCTATATGCTCCGCCACATCAAGGCAGAGGCACAGATCGAAGCGTTGATTTGGAATATATGGTGTACGTAAATCATGTAAAGACACGCAATCAGCAAGATCTTTGCAATATGAATCCAGTGCTGCCTTACTACCATCGACCCCTCTAATCTGCGGCACTCCAAGGTCGCGAAAACCACGCAACCAAATGCCGGCACCACACCCCAAATCAAGCACACTTTTTGGATTAAACATGCCATTTAGGAGGCGACAGATATCCGGGACTATCTCTGAATGAAGCTCGACTCCTTTCCTCATGAAGGCATCATCAAATACGGCATCGAGAGGGTAGTCTCGTTCCTCAAGACTTAACTTACGTATAAAACCAACTCCTACTCGCGAGGCAGCGGAGCGATCGTGCAAAAAGACGTATCCGGAGTTTCGATCAATAAAATCAAAAACAGCTTGTCGCGTAGTTAATCCATAATCAGAATCGTTCACACGCGAAATTGCAATAATTCCATTCTTCTCCAGGTGTTCCGCGGCCAACGTTAGCGCAATGGAAATCTCAGGAGCTGGTTTCGACCCGTCGATATAGATTAAATCATACCTACCTTGTGGGGCTTCAAACTTGAATTTGTCTTCTAAGTGCAATTGCTGCGCGGCTAATTTGATCAGCGAATGTGATCTAAGAGCCAAACTACTTTGGATCACCCCAACAGCGTGTCGACCTAAACTTTCATTAATCGAATCATCGCTTCCAGCGATAGCAACCGATCCAACTTGGGATGTTTCAATAGCTAGAGCCATCGAAGTACACAGGAGATCCCCTTCAAAGGAGAGGATCCGGTCGCCCACCCTTCTCAACTGATCAATTATTCGGTCAAGATCCGCATCCGGTAGAGCTATTCTAGAAAGAGCGACTCGACCAATTCCAAGCCTCTCAAAGATCTCAAAGATCTGCGACTTACCTACATCATGCTCTAGTGCCAAAGTGGCCAGCCCCTCGCTACTCACTTATAGAGCTCCATGTTTTGCTCTATTTATCAACGAACCGTTTTCTACCGATGGAATATCGTATGAAGCCAAGGTTGCCTCCGCCATTCGCTCCGCACCGAAATTACGCTTCACTAGTTCATGGCCAGCCTTGCCCATCTTCTCTCTAAGCGACCGGTCTCCAAGAATTTGAGAACACCGTTCAGTCAAACCAACCAAATCGTTTGGCTCACAGACATACCCCGTTGAGCCATCCTTAACTATTTCAGCAACCGCGCCAACCCGCGTGCACACAACCGGACATTCGAACCATTGCGCCTCTAAGAGCACATTCGGAGTTCCTTCATGCTGACTGGGAAGTAAGAGACAGTCCGCTATTCGATACAAAGGTGCCACCGACTCACGCCGACCAAGTAACTGAATGGTATCCGAGAGTCCAAGTGTCTCAATTTGCTTAAGCAACTCGACCTCTAATCCACCAATTCCGGCTATAAACGCTCGTAAATTTGGAAACTTTGATCGCAACGCGTCGACAGCTTTAACAAAGTAATGTGGCTGCTTTTCAGGAGACAACCTAAACACTCCTAATAACACAGGAGTCCGTTGGTCCAAATTAAGTTCACGGCGAAGATCGTCGCAGCTATCCAAAGTTGGGGTC